>CAZWDG010000006.1:0-17241 GCA_964633075.1 uncultured Candidatus Brevefilum sp. | reverse complement strand
AGCCCAGCATTAATGGTATCAAAAGGATCTTTTTGTATGAACCACAATCCGGCATTCAATTGCCGCAATTCATTGATCGTGAAATTCGAGGCTGGATCTGCAACTCTGTCAGGAAAAACTTCAGCAATATTGGTTGTGCGCTCCAATGTTTCATCGTGCATCAAAAAGGGCTCACCATCCAGGCTGATACGCACATCTGTCTCAAAACCAAACGCTTGATTGACTGCCGCTGCTTCCACAGCTGCTAATGTGTTCTCAGGAGTCAACATCGATGCGCCGCGATGAGCCATCAATGCAGGCCTGGCAGGAAGGTCCCCCTGGTACGCCCAATTGGGCGGTAAGAGTGCCGGGACAAGCCACAGACCAATCATACAGACCAGCACCATCATAATGCCCAAAGCCCATAGCCATTGACGGTGGCTGTGGATCATCTTTCGCCGAAGAAAAAGGATCAAACGGCGTAGCAAAATGCCTGCCATCAAAAACATCAATGCATCCCCAACCAGCCGGGTTAAATTGAACAAATGAAACAATACCCCCCTTTGGCTTGGATTAACTCGCAAAATAGTGATAAAGGTCGCATAAAAAAGAACGATAAATACCACCCATAAACAAAAATAAATCCAATTAAGAGAAGTTGGTTTCCATATATTTTTCCGAGCCGCCAAGCGAAAACGAATTACCCGAACAAGGCTCCAAAGGCCAATCATAACTGTCAGGATGATGATGATCGTCGTATAAGGCAGATTCGCAGGGATGAGATTGATGATGAACTGGTCGACATCTCCTCGAAAATTACCCACCGAAAACCAGTAAACCAAATAAAACAAAGCATGCAATATCAAGGTCAGAGCTAAGAAATAGTGCAAGCGAATTTTGACTCGATTGCTTACCTCTGCCTTTTTTATCATCCTAATGCTTCTCCAATCTCCAGAATTCTGCGTAATAGTATTATAGTCATGAATCTAGAAATTTGGAAACCCGAAAGCAAGAGACAGTTCCACAGAACAACATCGTTTACGAATTAACAGCCTCTCATCAAGATAAAAACCATCAACACCCTTTACTTACATTACAAATAATATATTTCATGTGTCGAAGCTGAGTGTTTCAATCATAGCAGCCAAAAACCAATTAAAAATTAAGGTTCTGGATGGTAAAATAAAATCATCTGCTTTGCTTGAAAGTATCCTTTATGAACAACCTGACCAAAAAAATGCGCCGATATTTCAGGGCGAAATTTCAATCAGACCTGTATGCTGGGCTGACTGTTGCCATGGTGGTAATTCCACAAGGGATGGCTTACGCAGCCATTGCTGGTATCAATCCCATTTACGGCCTTTTTACAGCAATCTTTCCCACCATCATCGGGGCAATTTTTGGCAGTTTCCCTTTTCTCATCACCGGACCCACCAATCCCACTGCCCTTGTCACAGCCAATGTTTTGATGAGCCAAACAAACCAGCTAAATTACTTGGAATTTGTCATCGCACTTGCGATCGTCGCAGGCATCTTTAAACTCATCTTTGGATTACTCAAACTGGGCACCCTCGCCAAATATATATCCAATTCTGTCTTGGTAGGATTTTTAACGGGTGTGGGTATCTTGATCGTGACTACACAACTGGGCAACCTTCTGGGATTTAAAATGCCAAGCGACGGCAGTTTATTCGAGATCATTCTTCAAGCTTCAAAGAAAATCTCCGATATCAACCCTTACGCAGCCATCGTCGGTGGGATAAGCATTGGATTAATGCTTCTAATCCGGAAAGTCAATCGCAAACTCCCTATGGCGTTAATCACGATCATCCTCTCAACATTATTTGTCCTGTTAACAGGGTGGTCAGAGACACAAGGTGTCTCGCTGGTGAGCTTGCCTGAGAGATTGGGCTTTCGTTTCCATATTCCACAAATTTCTCTCAAAGAGTATGTTTCCTTGGGCTTTTCAGGTGCTGCGGTCGCCCTTTTTGGATTTATGGAGACCATCTCAATCGCAAAGTCCATGAGCCAAATGACAGGCGATCCCCTGGATCCTTCTCGGGAAATGGTTGGTCAGGGACTGGCTTCATTTATAGGGGGATTTTTCCAATGTATGCCCTCTGCGTGTTCGCCCTCGCGCACCGTAATTAATGTGGTCAATGGCGCAAAAACTCGGTTTTCCGCCATTATCTCTGGTATTAGTGTTGCGATCTTTTTAGCTCTTTTTTCAAAATTGATCCGGTTTATTCCGATCCCTGCCCTGGCAGCGATTGTAATTGTATCCTCGGTTGGTTTAATCAATATCCACCTGATCAAAATCACCTGGCAAAGCCGCTTACAAAGTCGGGTGGTGATGGTCATCACATTAATATCGACGCTTGTCCTCCCGCTTGAATATGCCATTTATTTGGGCATACTCAGCACAATCCTCATCTACCTGGGTGAAAGCAGCCACATGAACTTGAGCTATATCATCGAAAGCGAGGATGGACAGTTTGTTGAGTTGCCTCTAGAGGGAATCATCAATGAAAAACCTGAGGTAGCCATCGTAAACATTGAAGGTGATCTCTTTTTTGCCGCTGTGGATGATTTACAGAATCAAGTCGAACAAATCCTGGAAACAGACATCAAAGTCCTCATCCTCCGTCTTCGTCGCACCCGTCTGCTTGCGAGCACAGGCATCATGGCCATCGAAAAAATCATTCGAACAGCGCGTAAGAAAAACATTCACATTTTATTTTGTGGGGTCCAGAAAGAAGTCTTAGAAACCCTTAAGGCAGCAGGGGTGGTCGGTGAGTCGTCAATTTTCCCCGCAAAAATTCAGCTCTTTGGATCTACCCAGCTTGCGCTCAAAGAGGCGAGGGTTTTGTTGGAGAAAGAAAAATCCACAACTGAATCATCTTAATAAACAGAGCAAGCAATGACTAACTGAGTAGAAGTGCTGTGGAATTTTGCTTGCCAGGCACCCAACTGATTGGGGTTTTGCTTTCCTCAATCTACGCTGAAAGCGCCATGAAAAAGAAGTGAAAATCACCAAAGGAGCGAAATTTCCGTTAATCTGATTAAGTAATCATAAGACAATTATTGAGTATAATAACATACGAGAAAGGTGCAATATTTTCTAATTTCTACATCACAAAAAATAAACAATAGAAAGTTGGTCATTTATGAACAAAAAGAAAATTCCCGTAGTAAGCCTGATCTTTTACATCCTCGCCGTAATAACCTTAGCTTATGGCGTTTGGGCGATTGTCTACTCGGCTGGGATTGTAAAACAAGCCGTTTCTCTAAATCAATTAGTGGTTGCGGGAAACGAATTTGAGGTCGTCAGTTTTTACATGAGCAACGTCGCACAGTATGTTTTGTTTGCGCTTGTTCTTTTTGGCTTAGGATGGATTGTGCAAATTATCACACTTCAGCAAGCTGAAGATTGGGATGACGAGTTTGAAATTTCTGATTTGATTGAAGATTTCGAAGAAGGATTAGAAGAAGATTTGGATGAGGATTTGTTAGATGAGATTGATGAAGAACTCTCCGAGTAGAAATCCAAAAATCATCGATTAGTTAATCAACATTTGCACTGGTAAGTCTCAAATTAATGGGGCGGCTGATGAGCCGCCCCAAAATTTTTCGTATTCAACACATTTTACGCTAAAAATAGAAGTCCTTATCCGAACCCATGTGCACAATGATAAATGACCAGAGGTCATTCAATAAGTCTGGTATTTATGATTCCAAATCGGATAAGCGTGCATCAAGTTCTTGTTTCTTCGCCTGGTGGAGGACAAGCACCTTCCTTTGAAGTTCCTTCAATCGTTGACCGCGCAAAGGATACCAAACCAGAATCAGCGCACCAAGCAAACAAGCCAGGCCAGGAATGACCCCGCTGAAGATCTTAATCCCCATGATCGCTTCTGACGGTTGATCCAAAAATATCTCGCCTAAGTTGGATGCCCGGGTCACAAAATTGGTGCGCTCGAGGATAAAAGGCGTAATCCAAAGCGCAACCGATTGAGCCGGTTTGGTGATCAGCGCATTCACACCAAAAAAGGCGCCTTCCCGCCGTTGACCTGAACGGATCTCATCTTCATCTGCCACCTGGGCGAATAATACATTAGACAATGTCTGTGGACCAGCCAAGCCCAACCCGGCCAGAGCGATACAAGCAGGGATCAGTAGTTTTGGAACGAAGGCAATTGCCACTAAACCCAATCCCGCCACCACAAGCAAGAATTGCTGCGCACCAACCACACCCAACCACCTCCGGAAAAGGGTGGTCAGTGGAATGCCAATGATTAATGGGATGAACAGAAACGCCAACAATTGCATGGCCGGCCATTGCATCACGTAATCGGCTAGATAAAAAATCGAACCCAGGATCAGCGAACTCATCAAAATCGCCATAAAATTTTCGGCCACCAGAATCAGGAATGATTTACTGGTAAAGGTGAATTTAATTGCATCCCACAAGGGCACCGGTTTATCCACAATCACAAATTCACGACGCTCTTTGACTTTAAAGGTTGTGATGAGGATCAAGCCCATCCCAACCAAGCCGACGATGATCATGGCTATATAAAGTGGAACGAATGAGGATTCGCCTGTTTTTGGCCGCACAAGGTCAGGGATGAGAAAACCTAATAAGGTGCCTAACATGGCAAATAGAGAACTGGAGATCTGTAACCCATTGCGCTGCGCGTCGGATTCTGTCACTTCTGGGAGTAATGCTGAATAGACCAATCCGATGATGGTGTAACAGGTATCATACAGCAACATGGTGATCAGCATCCACCAGAAAAGGGTTTGCTGTCCTGCTTGTGGCGGCGCAAACCAGACCAGGATGAAGGTGAAAGCTAAGAAGGGCGCGGTGAAACGCATATATGGGATCCGTCGACCGCGCCGGCTGCGGGTGTTGTCCGTAATGTAACCGAACAATGGATCATTCAGAGCATTCCAGACCGCATAAATCGTGGCAGCAATCCCAATCCATCTGGCACTGAGACCAAGATAATCCTGGTAAAAAATGGTCAGGAGCCCACCATAAATCCCTGAAATTAACGAGGTGCCTAAAGCAGCGATCCCCCAATAGAATTTATAACTGAAATTGAGCTTTTTGGGCTCTAAAACCGTTGGTTGATCCATGGCAAAACACTCCTTATGAATAGATAAGATAAGTTATGTAAATGACGGCATTAAATCCTTTAACGCCCGATAGCCGATCACCTGGATGCCCTCATTTTTGATGAATTCCCGGGTGGCATCAGCGGTGAAGGTTGCATAATCTGCACTGCGGCAATCCCAGGAAGTGGTGATATGACGCAGCTCGGGTGTGTCCTTTGCTGGATGAATGATAAAGTGCGTGATTCCGGGCTTCAACGCGCCTAAGGCTTGTTTGGCCTGACTCAATCGATCCGACGCATCCTTCAATTGAAGCCCCGATATATGATCGATTAAAGGCAACCCCATTTCTTCCAGCGTTTGGATCATCCCAGTGATCATATTTGCAGTATCCTGATCGACATTTTGGCTGGTGATCAATTCTTCAGTCGACATGCGGGGGATCATCAGCGGCAGACCAAATTTGGTTGCCAATTGGATATAGCCGGGGATCAGTTGAGGATGGGCGACTGTCCCCATATGTGTGTCAATATGGGTCAGGTCCATCCCGGCTGCGATCGCACGGCTGACCTGCGCTTCAAGTTCATTAATGGCGGCTTCTGGATCTGCCTGTTCCCAGACAGCTTCAGAGGATCGATGAAAGCAGCCCTGGTCATCCAACAGGCCAGTATCTGGGTCACGGGTGCTGATCGGTCCCCAACGGTAGGTTTCGTACTCACTGGTCAATGTCAGATGGACACCGAGATCAACGCCCGGGTGAGCCACGGCATACGAGGCAATCTCGAGAAACCACGGACAGGGGACCATCACCGCACCACTTGAGATCAAACCATACGCAACCATCTCCCCAAAAGCATCAACGGATGCCTGACACATACCAATGTCATCTGTATGGATGATCGCGACACGATCGTCTTTTGAAAAACCAAGTTTCTTTAAGACCGGATTAGGTTCCATAAAAACTCCCTTTTTATGAGTAAATTGTGATGATATTCCAATTATAAAGTCATTTTGATCTTAATTTTATCCAAATCAGAATTACATTTTTGCGCATCTCATTTTTTCAATCGATATTGGTATCTACTCAATTCTTCCAGACAGATCGATGAGGCTTGACACACTACAGTGGCTATGCTACAACTGATAACGCTTCAATGGTGTCATTTTGAATATTCGCAGAAAGAAACAATGAAGGTTATCCAGGTTATTCCTACCTATAATGAGGTTGAAAATATTCCGGTTCTGCTTGCGGAGCTATTTGCTCAGAAAATACCAGATTTCCATGTTTTAATCGTCGATGATAACAGCCCAGACGGGACGGGTCAGGTGGCTGAGTCACTCACCGACACTTATGCAGGCAACATATCCGTGCTGCACCGTCAGGGCAAAGAAGGCCTTGGGAAAGCTTATGTCCAGGGATTTCGACAGGCATTGGACCTTGGTGCGGATGTGATCGGGATGATGGATGCTGATCTGAGTCATCCCCCCGATCGTTTACCAGCCTTATTAGCAGCACTGGAGGAAGTCGATGTGGTGATTGGATCCCGATATACTCCCGGTGGCAGCCTGGATAAGGGTTGGCCTGCCTGGCGTAAGGGTCTTTCCTGGTTCGGCAACGCCTATGCCCGAACCATTCTGAACCTCCCCATTCGCGATGCCACCGGCGGTTACCGGTTTTGGCGTCGATCGGCGATGGAAGCCATCCCTTTTGAGTCCTCACGCTCTAATGGCTATGTGTTTATCGTTGAGCTGGCTTATATGGCAACCTTAGCAGGATTGACCTTTGCGGAGGTGCCCATTTATTTTGCCGAGCGTACCCAGGGCGTATCAAAGATGTCCTTACGCATCCAGCTGGAAGCTGCCCTGCGCGTCTGGCAATTGAGACAGGTTTACAAAAAGAAATGATCTTTATCCAGTAAGCTTTCAAAAATGTTGAGATCCTTACCAAAGAAAAATAACCCCTTCCCTTTAGGGAGGGGACAGGGGGTAGGTTGGATTTATTATCGTTACAGACTGAAGTAATCTTTCCAGATCACTCCACTTCCATGGTGCGTTGCAAAACCTCAACGCACCCTCCTTTCCCTTCCCTTTAGGGAGGGGGCAGGGGGTAGGTTGGTTTTAGTAGCCGGGTAGGGGTGCAATCATCATTGCAGACCGTACCAATATTATTGATAAGGTGGTAAGCACATCAAAAATCCCCGATTGTAATCCCTTTTTCTGGTGCGTTGCAAAACCTCAACGCATCCTACTTTCCATTCTCTTAAGGGAGGGGGTAGGTTTTCCCATTCCGCTTCGCTACAGGGCGAGAACCTCAACTCACCTTACAAACTCCAGCAGGGAAAATGGTTAAATCCTAAACCAATCCAGTTGGGGGTACAGCCCTTAGTGAACCCCAAAATCATTTTATTGACATCCTCAATTTCTTTTAGTATGCTTATTAATATACAACACTCCCTCAATATTGATTAACATATTCTGGATTATTACTCTCTCAGAGGAGATTTTTCCATGAAACTACCTGGCAAAAAAGGTTTGTTGACTAGAAAAGCTTTCCAAATTATCATCATCTTAGTTTTGTTCATATGCTTGGCTTTGATTGCCAATCAGATCTGGGGCAATCCCATTTCGAAACAAATCGCCAAATCAACCTGCCTGAATTATTATCAAGAGAAATACCACCAGGATTTTGCCATTTTGGAAGTTGAATATTGGCCCAAGTTACCAGGATATGTGCTGACGCTAAACCCTCAAAGTGATCCTCAAATCCAGTTTGAATGCAACCCAAATTGTGAACCTATTTGCAACACCGATGCATATGCGGGCAAATTAGCATCAATTTTAATCGTTGAACAAGTCGCTCAGATTATAAAATCCGAGTATAAGGAATTGAACCTAACTATCAGTGCTTCTGAGGACCCCTTGACTGTGTATGGAGGAGAGTTACCGGATTATTTTGAAAGCGACCCGGCGATCAGACTGACAAAGAACCATCAAGACATGAACATCACGTGGGTTGATCCATCCATAAAAAGAGACGAATTTGATCACATCACAGAAGATATGGCTGGTCTCATTAATTCACAGCTACCAGATAATAATCCAAACTTACAGGTTACCATCTCTGTTTACGCTGATGCATCCCCAAAGGGGGTACGATTTGAAACACATTTTCATCTTTTTCCCACCATGAACTTTCAAGAATGAAGTGACTCACTCCCCATATTCCAATTAAATGCTCCCATTGCCCCAGAATAATTCGGAATATTGAATATTTTCTCTTCAGTCTATACACATGCAACGGGAGAGGGTAGGGCGAAGGTTCACCACCATAAACACCACTTTTTCTCCAGATCGCACCATCCATTTTGGTACGTTTTAAAACCTCAACGCACCCTACTTTCCGTTCCCTTTAGGGAGGGGGCAGGGGGTAGGTTGGTTTTAATGTTATGGCATGCTGCAGGCATCTCACCAGATCGCACCACACCATTCCCTTCCCTTTAGGGAGGGGGCAGGGAGTAGGTTGGTTTTAATGTTATGGCATGCTCCAGGCATCTCACCAGATCGCATCACACCATTCCCTTCCCTTTAGGGAGGGGGCAGGGGGTAGGTTGGTTTTAGTAGCCGGGTAGGGGTGCAATCATCATTGCAGACCGTACCAATATTATTGATAAGGTGGTAAGCACATCAAAAATCCCCGATTGTAATCCCTTTTTCTGGTGCGTTGCAAAACCTCAACGCGCCCTACGAAAGCCTTCCCAAAATCCCCTTCACAAGTCAAAGCAATCTCGGGGAAGAGATTTTTCCCCTATAAGTCCTTAACAATTTCCGTCAGGCGGATCCAATCCTCCAACGAAAGAGATTCCGGGCGTTGTCCTGGGTCAATGCCTGCTTTGCCCAGGATCGTTGACACAACCTCTGCGTCCCCCCCCAGGAATGATCTGAGCGAACTGCGCAGCATCTTGCGTTTTTGATTAAAGGCAGCATGTGCCAATTGAAACAGCCAATGCATCCCTTCACCCGAAAGCATGGGCTTAGCATACACATCGATGATTAACACACTGGAATCCACCTTTGGCCGTGGGTAAAAGCATTCAGCAGGAATTTGGCTGGCAATCCGAGCCTGACCATAGACCTGCACCGAAAGCGAAAGCAAACTCATCTTCTCGTCCCGGTTCAGAATCCGTTCCGCCACCTCACGCTGCATGGTCAGCACAATCCGACTTGGTTTGATGGCCAATTCCAATAAATGACGGATCACAGCTGAGGTGATGTAATAGGGGATATTCGCCACGACCATAAATTCCCCTTCTGGGAAAAGGTCACCGGGCCAGATCTCCAGGACGTCCCCCTGGATTAATCGAACATTGTTAAAGCTTTCAGTGACCGATGCCAACGCTGGAAACAAGTGCGGGTCCAGTTCAACGGCAACCACCTGCTTTGCAGCGATAGCAAGAACTCGGGTCAGCCCCCCCAACCCAGCGCCTATTTCCAGGACCTGATCTCCAGGACCAACCCCGGCATCACGCACAATCTTGAGCAAGGCGTTGTGATCCATCAAAAAGTTCTGCCCAAGAGATTTTTGAGGGCGAATATTGAACTGCTTGAGAAGTTCGGGAACTCGCAGGGGCTCGAGGTTCATGGCGTGATCATGGCTGGATACCAGTTTGGAACTGGTGTCAGAAAATACATCGTGGTCCAATGTGCATCCCAGGTGAAATCATCCTCAGGGCGATAGGCTACGTCAATCCAGGGTGTTCCCGGGATGCCGCCCCCCACATCACCGATAATCGCTCGACCATAGCCGGGAACATAAACTGGCAGGTCTGCCATGGCCAACCCATTTGGCACAGAATACCATTGGGGGGTGACGGCTACAATCCCTCTTTGGAGAGGATAGCCACCAGCCGTGCCATCATGACAAACACCCTGATTGTCACAGGGTTCATACGAAGTGGCATAGACCGTCTTCTTGCGCCAGTACTCAATTGTGACCCCATCCACCACTTCAGTGCGGATCACCGCCTTGGTACCATAACCGAGGATGCCATCCCGGGGCTCACTGGCTTGCCACCTGCCCTCTAGGTATCTGCGCACCTCCACCCCATCTGCATACTGAACCCGTTCTCGAGTGGCATAGATTCCCATCTGACCAGCTTGGACGACTGAAACCTGATCCAGTTCTGTCTCAGGATCTTCAACATATTCATTTTCGTAAGGGGTCTCCTCAGTCGTGATGACCACTTCCTCATCCACACTCACCATGGATATCTCACCGTTGTTAGGAATGGACTCCCCCTCCCCTGGTAGACTGTAATCCAACCCCTGGAGCGGCAAGCCAATCTCCTGCAACGCTTCTCCCACCGTGGTGGCAGCAGTTAAACCACTCACCTTTTTGCCTCCCAGGTTGACCGTTACCGGTCGCGCGCGCCGGATCGTCACAACCATTCCTTCCTTCACCGGTGCCATCAAGTCCTCCGAGACCCAATCACGAGGGCTGAGGGGTACCTCAGCAGCCTCCAGGGCTTGCCCTAAGGTAGCTTGATCTGTATAAATGGGATGGGTCGCACCATCAAGGGTCAGATAGATGGGCGTTGCGGGTTGAAACTGGATCAAGACATCCTCAAGGTCTTCAAGCGGCAAATTGGGGTTGATCACCTGACCATTACGCAGGAATTGATCCTGAGGGAAAAGTGGTATACCAATTTCAGATAGGATATTGGCCGGAATGCGTTCAGGGGTAGAAAGTGACAGGATCTCATCCGGGGTTTTGACCAATATCGGGTGTGCTCGTTCCACATAAATCAGGGGTAGATCCCAAATAAGACGCTCACGAGGTGGCACGATACGGTCCGCCTCATTTAGGATGATGTTTGCTGAGATCAGCGCCCCATCAACCGACAAAGCCCTGGTTTGGACTTGCAAAGATTGACCGTCTACAAAAATTATGATGGTTTGGAGCAAACTCATCCAAATCAGAACGCCCCCAATGAGCATCACCAACAAAGCCCCAATGATGTGCCAGTTTTTGTCTTGTTTTAGAAAATTGATCATAAACCTGTCAATCGTAATTTTTTAGAAAATGACGTTGGTGATTGAAACCTCATCACAATTTGCAGTATAACACAGGGAAATTTTTTGACAAGCCAACTCAATTTTCTTGCATTGAGCGGATCTTCTGTAAAACAGCGACTAAGACTTCCTGCCAGGGTGCTTCTTGAGGATTTGAAAATTGGATTCGATAAGCGTTCTTCCCGGCAATCACCCCTCGACCAAGCTCAGGCAGGTTGCGTGACTCCACTCCTTCTGGTAAGGCAGGATAACGCAGCACGAGCTGCTTGCCCTCAAACCCAACAGATGCCAGACCTATCGTACCTGCTAATAGTTTGATTTTGATCTGGTAAATCAGGTTGCGAACCTGTTCGGGTAAGGGACCAAAGCGGTCCTCAAACTCCATTTCTATCGAAACCAAAGCAGCCTCATCCCGGATATCAGCCAGGCGACGGTAGAGCCGAAGCCGCAGTGACTGGTCGGTGATGTAGTCGGTAGGAATGCCAATCGATAGAGGCAGGTTGACCGACGTCGGGATGCTGAGGGAGGTATCCAACATCGGCGATTCCTCTGGTCCGCCAGCCCCGATGACCGTTCGCAATTGCCTCACCGCCTGAGCGAGCAAGCGGGTATAGAGATGAAACCCGACAGAGGCGATATAACCGGACTGACGTGTCCCCAACATCTCGCCAGCACCCCGCATCTCAAGGTCGCGCATGGCGATCGAATACCCCGATCCCAATTGGGTGTTTTCTGCCAGAACTTCCAGCCGTTCCTGGCCTTCAAATGTGGGTGCTTTCACCCTGTGTCGGAAAAGGTAAGCATAGGCTCGCTGCGCGCCCCTCCCCACGCGGCCGCGCAGTTGATAAAGCTGGGCGAGACCAAAGGTGTCCGCACGATCTACAATCAGCGTATTGGCGTTGGGGATATCCAGACCGGATTCGATGATGGAGGTGGACAACAGCAGGTCAATCTCACCATTTGTGAAGCGGTGCATCATCTCAGCCAGCTGGGTTTCGTCCATCTGACCATGTGCAATTCCGATCCGCGCTTCAGGGACCAGCTTTTCGAGATGCTGACGCATCGAACCAATCGTCTGAACCCGGTTATGAACGAAAAAGATCTGCCCGCCGCGCTCCAACTCACGGATGACCGCCTGGCGGACCAGCTTGGGATCATAAGGACCAATATGGGTCACGATGGGTAAACGTTCTTCCGGCGGCGAATTGATGGTCGAGATGTCTCTGACGCCCGTCAGCGCCATATACAGCGTGCGGGGAATAGGCGTCGCCGTCAGGGTAAGCACATCCACCGATGTGCGCAGCTTCTTAAGATGTTCCTTATGTGCGACGCCAAAACGCTGTTCCTCATCGATTACCACTAACCCCAGATCTTTGAAGGTCACATCCCCTGAGAGCAGACGATGGGTGCCGATCACAATATCAAGTTTGCCTTTGTGTAAATCCCTGATGATGCGGGATTGCTCACGCGGTGTGCGGAAGCGCGAGAGCATCTCCACCTCGATCGGGAAGGTGGAAAGTCGATCACGAAAAGTATCATAATGCTGCTGAGCCAAAACGGTGGTGGGCACAAGTACTGCCACCTGTTTCCCATCCATTACAGCCTTAAATGCAGCCCGCAGGGTGACCTCTGTCTTACCGTAACCGACATCACCGCATAACAAGCGATCCATCGGCTGAGGTGATTCCATATCCTTTTTGATCTCTTTCAAAGCTTGTAGCTGGTCTTCGATTTCAATATAGGGGTAGCTGGCCTCCAGCTCATGCTGCCAGGGGGTATCCTGACTGAAGGCAAACCCCTCGGAAACCTGGCGTTGGGCGTAGAGTTCCAGTAATTCGCCAGCGATTTCCTGCACAGCCTCACGCACTTTCCGCCTGGTGGTTTGCCAACTTTCCCCTCCCAGCCGGGAGATGGTGGGCTGATGTCCCTCGGCACCGATGTAGCGCGTCAGTCGATCCGCATGATGGATGGGGACGAATAGCTGATCCTGGTCGGCATACTCGATACACAGGAATTCTTGTTGGATAGACTCCTGCGTGCGCTGCACCAGCCCGACATATTTCCCAAGCCCATGATCGACATGCACAACCCAATCCCCAGGCTGAAAATCCGCATAACCCGATTCAGGCGCTTCCGCCGTGGGTCGATATCGCCGCCGTGGTTGGGGTCGTGACCAGCCAAAGATCTCACCATCGGTTAAGAGATGAAAGAGCCCCTCTCCTGGCAGGTTTAGGACCCAACCGCCAGCTAAGGTCCCTTCGATGAAGTTGTCATCAGACGCCAATGGGAATGCTGCTTCAGAGAGTGGATGTTGTTCCTCCCAAAGCTCCTTTAAACGCGCCGCCTGACGAGAGACAATCACCCAGGGTTGATCCTTGTTTGAGATGGTTTGTAAATGGGTTATGAAATCCCTCAACTTGCCGGCAAAGCGCGGTCCCGGTTCAAAAGCTGCTGCTAGGGGGGAAGATTCTGGCGCGTGGGTATACCCTAATTCAACCACCACACGTTCACCGATGCGATCTTCAATCTCGGACCAGGTCAGGTACGGAACTAGAAAATCAGGGGAGATCTCCCCAACCGCCACAGCGTCCTCCCTGCGCGAAAGACTCTCTTCTTCTATATCCGTAACGGCTGCTGAAATGAATTCCCCACCATCCAGAATAACCACCGTATCCTCCGGTAAAAAGTCCAGCATGCTGCCAGCGGAGGGATGGACAACCGGGATTTGATATTCCTGGAGGTTTTTAAGAGACAAACCAGCTTTTTCAGCCGCTACCGGCAGAATCTCCCGGGCAGGTGTGATGGTAAGCGCCTCGATTCTTTCAATTGTACGCTGAGTGGCTGGATCGAAGGCCCGCATGGTATCAATTTCATCGCCGAAAAACTCAAGACGGGCAGGTCGGGGTTCACCCGGCGTCCAGATATCCAGGATGCCCCCACGGCGCGAGAATTGCCCGGACTGAACCACGATGTTGGCATATTCATAACCTATGTCCATCCAGGTGTGAAGGAGTTCCTCAAGCGTCATGCACTGTCCCAGGCGCAAGGTGCGTGTATATTTTAGAAAATCCCGCCTGGGCAGCGTGCGAGTCATGATTGCCCGGACAGGCGACACCAACAACGGCGGGGAGTCGGGATTTGGTGCAGTTGGCATCAAGGTGCGTGCCAGCATTGTGAGCACATGCAAACGATCACGGCGAGTACCCTGCCCCCAGGCTGCCTTCTCGTAAAACAGGGGATTGGGATCTGGAAAGTAATAGGCAGGCTGATCTCCCATCCAAAACTGCAGCTCTTCATAAAGTGACAGGGCACGGTCAGCCCGGTTGGAGATCAGGAGCATCGGTCGCCTGAGGTCCTGGTAAAGGCGTGCAATCAGGGGCAGCCTTGCGGCACGCGGCAGTCCCAATCCCTGAACGGAATCTACAGTATCCAGACCAGCGTTAACTCGCTCAAGCAAAGCCTGGTAAGCAGGTAACGAGCTGAACTTATCCAGTAAGTTCATTCATCCTCATCGATAACACTGCCATTGAATTCGTTCATGGCAACTTCAATACCATCCCGAATAAATCTTTGAATGGCAGCAACTGCTGTTTGTAAGACTTCAGGGAGAAGTTCCTGCTGAGAGGGTGAGAAATCATGTAAGACATAATCGCGTGGATCCATCCTTCCTGGAGGGCGTCCAATGCCCACGCGCAGCCGGGCAAAATCGTATGTCCAGAGTTTTGAGACGATCGATTCCATCCCCCGCTGACCTCCTGTGCCACCGGAGGGGCGCAAGCGCAAGGTGCCAAAGGGTAAATCCAGATCATCATGAACCACCAACAGGTGTTCTAAAGGGATCTTGTAATAATCCACCAATGGTGCCACTGACTGTCCCGAATCATTCATAAAAGTTTGCGGCTTGGCAAATATCAGGCGTCGATCCTCCAGGATGCCCTTCCCAACAATTGCGCGGAATTCAATCCGGCGCATCGGGATGGATACAGCTTCCGCCATGGCATCCACGATCATAAAACCCGCATTATGGCGGTTATGCCGATACTCAGCGCCCGGGTTTCCCAGGCCGACGATCAGATAGGGTTTGTTTTCAGTCATCATGTTTTCTCTGCTTTGTTGATTCAGTAAAATCACTTTACCAGCCTGGATTAATGCCATTAACACCCGCAAATTGTGCCTCATCAAGCATATGAGGGCATTCAGACCTATCAACAAGCTGACCTTTAAGTTTAACACAAATAGAGGCAAAATGTGTGCATGTAATAAGATGATAAGGAATTAGGTGATTATGAATTTAGCAACCAGGTATTAGGAGAGATGAAGATCACATTTTCAATATGAATATTCTTTTTTAAAACTGGAGTTTTCTTTTCTTTTCCTTTTTTCCCACTGTATTGACAATGATGATAATCAATATAGCCATCACCCCCATCACAAGAAACCCTATCACGACATAAGGATAAAAGGTCTCCCAGGGGATGAAAACCCCCTCGTAGGGTTCCAAGAGATAATCCGCTTCCAGGTAAATGGTCTCATTTCCTTGAAGCAATTCTCTCAGCGGTACCTCCCAAACGCTGACTCCCGCCGCTGTTTGGAGGCCGTTGGTATTGGTGATTTGGGGCACGATCAACCGAACGGTGAAACTAGCATTGCTCAAATCAAGCAGGTTAACCCCAGGAATTCTCAGGTTGGACGTTCCCAGGTCAATAACCTGTTCAAAGCTGTAACCATCTTCTTCCGGGTAAATTTGTACACGCATCATTCCAAAAGCGCGGGATTCCTCAAACATGGCTGCCAGGTCTTGTGCTTCCAGTTGAATGGTATCCCAAGTGATTCCTTCGGATTCATAGCGGTCCTGTTGCACGTCGCTCACATTTTCATCCAAGATGAGGTTCGCCAACAGATTTTCCAATTCATAACCCTCAGGAAGCCTTTCCAGAAATTGGGGATAAACCTCAGTCTCCACGCCCAGGGCAATCCCCAATGTCCCTGAGCCGTCCTCCCGGATGGTAATTTCTTCCAGCAAGGTCACACAACCGCTTAAAAACAAGAGGCTGATTACTGCCAAATATAACAAATTTTTGCGAATATGCTTCATTTTTTTTATTTTACATCTGCCATAAGATTTTTTAACCGCCTCAATTATATTTCAATCTCGCAAAACCACCCTGGCAGCCTTGATTGACTTAACCCAGCTACACCTGATTGACCATTTTATCCAACAGCATTATGGTATCCAATAAGCCTGTTTTCGATGACCGACAAACCACTTACAAGTGATTCTATGGGATTACGATCTAAACTGAGGGTGTTGAAATTCTGATCAATCGATATCCTTAGGGGCGGATCCCCGTGTCCGCCCTGCGCAATGCCCTTCGGGATGCGTAGCACTCTTTGAGCTGGGCGACCACTGCCCCCTGCGGGGGGTTCAGGCAGGGTCACCCCCCAATTCTCATGCAGGCTGAGTAGTGACATATATTTTTTTAACAGAGATGATCATTGGTTTTGAGAAAAGGAATTAAAAACCATTGACTGTTTTTCAACAACCATCTAAACTTGATTTTTTTGACCTTTGTATGCATAATTATCTTGGGTTAGTAGGTTTATTTATTGAAATTATTCCCTATGCAGCTCTTCATCCAGAAGAGGAAAGGAACCTCCCACCATGACTGAAAAACCCTCCACCCCCTTTACGCCAACCAAACTCAATCGGAAAAGCCCTGTTCCTCCAGACATCATTGTTGCTCAGGAAGCCGAATTAAAACCCATCTCCCAAATCGCAGACGAATTGGGACTGCGTAGCAATGAATATGACCTTCACGGAAAGTATATTGCCAAGGTTCACCCAGATGTGTTAAAGCGTTTGGCTCAAGTTCCTGATGGGAAGTATATCGATGTGACTGCGATCACACCCACACCCCTCGGCGAAGGCAAGACCACTACCACTGTTGGATTGAGCCAGGCACTGGGCGCACATCTTGGAAAACGGGTGATCACAGCCATTCGTCAACCCAGCCAGGGTCCCACCTTTGGCATCAAGGGCGGCGCAGCCGGGGGTGGTTACAGCCAGGTCATCCC
>CAZWDG010000005.1:0-19956 GCA_964633075.1 uncultured Candidatus Brevefilum sp. | reverse complement strand
ATATTGGTCATTGAAGACGAAAAAGAACTGTTAAACATACTGGAAGCCTACCTTAAACGGGCAGGTTACAACGTGCTGGTTGCAGACAGAGGCGATCGTGGGCTGGACCTCTGGCAAAAGAACAAACCTGATATGGTTTTGCTTGACCTGAACCTGCCTGGCATGGATGGGATTGATATCGCCCGTAAAATCCGGCAAACAGATGACACCCCCATTATCATGGTAACCGCCCGGGTAGAAGAGGTGGACCGCCTTTTAGGCTTGGAATTAGGCGCTGATGATTACATCACCAAGCCCTTTTCCCCACGTGAAGTGGTGGCACGCGTCAAAGCGGTTTTGCGGCGGGTTGAAAAGCCCTCCCTCCCTGTACAGGATAAGGTTTCAGTCGCTGACCTGGTCATAGACCTGACGGCTTATTCAGTCCAACAATCCGGTGAGGAAATTGAATTAACCCCCACGGAATTCTCATTACTGGTCACCCTCGCAAGCCAACCCGGGCGGGTTTTTTCTCGGCTTCAGTTGCTGGAAGCCTCACAAGGTGTGGCGTTCGAAGGCTATGAACGCAGCATTGATGCCCATATCAAGAACTTGCGAGCGAAATTAGGGGATGATAGCAAGGACCCTTGTTATCTTGAAACGGTGTTTGGTGTGGGTTATCGCTTCAAGAAGGTCACTTCATGAGTATGCGTTGGCGCATTTTGGGTTCTTTTGTGGCGATCATCCTGGTTGCCCTTGGCACAGTGGCGTTGGTAACGCGTTATACCACCGAGCAGGAAGTTCAAACCTTCCTGGGACATGGTGGACAGGTAGGGTTGGAAAACCTATCACAATCCCTTACAACTTATTATGCTGAGAATGGGTCTTGGAATGGGGTTGAGACCTCTTTTAGTATGGGTGTCGGGCGTGGTCGTGGTCAACGTGTGGGTTCGAACATGTCACTGGGGAATCATCTATTAACGGATGCTGACCGGGTTGTGATCTACAGCCCAGATAAAACTGAAGTCGGCTCGAAACTCTCCGAAACCGCATTGACCCGGTCGATTACGCTTAATGTCGGTGGAGATGTGGTGGGGTATCTTCTCCCTGAGGGCGGGATTCCAGAGTTGCCCGATAATTTCGAGACCTTATTAATCGAAAGGGTCAACCGGGCTACCTTATTGGCGGCATTGATATCTGGCGGACTGGCTATCATGTTGGCATTAATCCTCGCCGCTGTGATTCTGAGGCCTGTGCGTAGCCTGATCAGCGCGGTCACACAAATGGCTGGGGGGGATCTCTCACAGCGCGTTGCGATACATGGCAAAGGGGAACTAACTACACTGGGAGAAGCCTTCAATCAAATGTCCCAATCCTTGCAAACAGCTGAGACTCATCGTAAAGCAATGACAGCGGATATTGCCCATGAATTACGCAATCCCCTGGCGGTCCAGCGAGCCCACTTGGAGGCTTTGCAGGATGGGGTTTACCCGCTTGACCAGGAGAATATTGACCTGCTGCTTGAGCAAAATCAACAGCTGACTCGCTTGGTAGAGGATTTACGTACCCTGGCATTGGCTGATGCAGGCGAGTTGACCTTAAACAAGCGCCCAGTTGACCTGGCAGTGGTCTGCAGAGATGCGTTAATTCGATATGAACCACAGGTAATAGCCCAGCAAATTCATCTCACCACTGAATGTGGGACAGAAACCCTGTATGTCCAGGTGGACAAAGAGCGTTTACAGCAAATCTTCGACAACTTGATGCAAAATGCCCTGAGATTTACACCGTTGGACGGCGAGATCAGGCTCTCGCTGCACCGTTGGAAGAAGTTCGCCGTGGTTGAGGTTTATAACAACGGGCCTCAGATTTCTGAAGAGGCTTTGGAACATCTGTTTGAGCGCTTTTATCGCGGTGACAAGGCACGCGATCGGGCCAGCGGTGGAACAGGGTTGGGGCTGGCTATCGCGCGCAAATTGGCAGAAGCCCATGGTGGGACATTAACGGCTGAGAATCATCTCAATGGGGGCGTGACCTTTAAATTGGCTCTCCCATTATAGCCTTGGTTTGTTATCCCACTACTGCCTATAAGATTCACGATTTATCTTTGAATATTAGGGTGACTAAGGGCAAGATCAATACGTTAATCCCGATCAAAATCAGAAATGTATGGCTAAATCCTGTTAGATCTGCTAGCGTACCGCTGAGATACATGCCGATTCCTTGACCGATATTGGTAAATGCCATCAAAATAGCAAACATCGATGCGGCGATGCGTGGGTCCACAAAGCGCATGGCAACCGCAAAATATTGTGTTTGGTAAACCCCATAGGCAATGCCAAATACAACCACCATGGAAATCGCCAATGGTAATCCGAATTGGGGGGCGATCAGAAAGGCTAAGGTCAATAGAGAAGCGCTTAACATCAACACACCAATGATCAGGGCGCGTTTGGGTTGGTATTTTTGCAGCAGCCATCCACCCACAAAGCTCCCGCCCACGATGCCTGCACTCCAAAGTGAGGTGATCACGCCCGCAGCCGACAGGCTAATCCCGAATTGCTTTTCCAAAAAAGGATTCACCAGCTGGTTGGTACCCAGGATGACGATGAACATCAGCATGCCCAGTGTCCCTGCCAGGTAAGTGCTTTTATTAAATGCCTTGAATGCACGCCAATCGAAACGTTTTTCGACCTCACGCTGATCTTCATGAACAAAGACCATGAAAGGGAGGGGGAGGAGTGTGAGCGCTGCCAGGACCCAAAACACGGATAACCAGGAGACGTTCTCAGCCAAGAAACCCACAACTGAGGCAGCGATAATTGCGCCAACCGCTCGCCCACCCACCATAAAGCCCTGAATGGTCCCATGCTCCTTTTCCGGCGTGGTATCCAGGGCGAGGCCATCTGTACAGGTGTCATAGAGGGCCATGCCCATCTGCATGGTAAACGCTAGCGCGACATATCCCCAGAAATAAGTGCCCGGGTTGACGAACGGCGCCGCGATCAGGCAAAGAAACTGCACCGCCAAACCGATAAAAATATAGGGCTTACGATGTCCCATCCCGAAGAGGTTAACTCGGTCGCTGAGGATACCCAAACCGATTTTGATCACAAACGGAAGCAAGGCGATAAAGCCAAAAATGCCGACATCGGTCATTTGGAGCCCGTTTTCCAGTAAATAAAGGGCATTCAGGGCTGCAAAAAAACCTTGGATGGTGCCCTGGGTAAAATAAAGCGATCCATAGGTTAGATAGCGTGTCATCTTGTTTTTCGGCATTGAAACTCCTTTATATGAGATTCTTCTTTCCGCTAGTATACATGAATATCGGTTTTTGGATTTATTGAGGTTATGCGGGTGGACAAAAATGAGCTTTGATTGAAGCTAAGTTAAACCAAAATAACCCCTGACCTTTGATAAGCCATTCTTTTATGGAGTGATTTATTCGTCGAAGAGTTCTTTGAGTTCCTCGAAATTAACACGAGAAGTCATATCAATGCTGATCGGCGTGACAGAGACTTTTTTCTCCACCAACAGGGCATAGAGATCGCCGTCTTTTTCAAGCTCTTCTGCACGATAGTAAATCTCGTAACCCATTGGACTGCGATCTGAGAGGGATTTGCGGGGAACCGGTTTGGGCATGTAATACCGCAGGCGAGACTGCCGGGTCAGCACCCAGGGCGTTTCTGGAGTTGCACCACGAGGGATGTCAAGTTTGATGATGTCGACATCTTCAAACAAATCATTTTCGAGCATGATCCGGGCGATTTTATGGGTAAAATACCCGGCTGTGCTGAAATCAATGTCCTGCGACAGGGAAAAGTGGTGCTCTGCACTGGTTTGCATCGAGACTGCCAGCGCAGGGATGCCCAGGGACGCGGCTTCCAGAGCCGCGCCGACTGTTCCGGACATCGTAATCTCGGCGCCAACGTTCTCTCCATAGTTGATTCCGGATACAACAATATCCGGTTTGGCCTGGATCACATCGTAAATGCCGTGCAAAACAGCCTGTCCGGGGGAACCGTCCACGGAAAAAACTTGCCAATCTCTGCCATTTACATGCAGTCTCATCTCTTCAATGATGCCCGAAGAGTGAATCGGCATGCTGTGACCGGTGGCTGTTTGCTGGTCGCGCGGCGCGATCACGTGTACAAACCCCAACGGGTCGAGGGCTTCGGCTGCTGTCCATAACCCGGGGGAATGAATACTGTCATCATTGGTCAATAGGATTTGTTTGGTTTTATCATTCATAACAATTAATTTTAGCCCGGGGAGGTCCAAACCGCAATACGAGGTCAGTAAAGGTTAGATTAACAAATACCAAAACAGATCAACAGGTGACTCACAAAAAAAGAGAGGCATTAAATACATCTCATAAACAGCCACTCAAGAAATCGAGAGGTGACGGACCTTAATTTTCTTTAGCGGCGCATTGGGCAGCGAAAGCTTTGATCTGCTCGAGCATTGCCATCAGCCCATTTGCCCGTTGGGAAGAAAGGTGTTTGTTGAGACCCGTTTGATCAAAAAAGGTGAGTTCTGCCGCCAGGATAGACTTGGCAGGTTGACCTGAGAAGACCTGCAATAATAAAGCTGCCAGCCCCCTGACGATCAGGGAGTCGCTGTCCGCCTCAAGATAAACAATCCCATCCTGGCACTCGCGGTGAAGCCAGACGGTGGATTGACATCCCCGCACGAGGTTCTGCTCGGTTTTATATGCTTCGTTCAGGGGGGGTATTTTCTGACCAAGTTCAATCAAATAAGCATAGCGCTCATCCCATTGAGGTAAAAAGGAGAAATCCTCAACGATCGCTGCTTGAATTTCTTCAATGGATGTCATTGATCACTTCCCCAGTATTTTGAGAGCTTTGTGAATGCCGCTGACCAGAGTGTCCATTTCCTGGCGGGTATTATAGAGCGCCAGGGATGCCCGTACCGTTCCCTCAACCCCCAGAGCAGTCATAATAGGCTGGGTGCAGTGGTGTCCAGTGCGCACAGCCACACCCTGGGTATCCAGCAGGGTGCCCAAATCATAATGATGGACGCCGCGAATATTGAAAGCCAGGATGCTGGCGTGATGCCGGGGACTGCCATAGAAGGTGAGCCCGTCAATGGCTGATAGTTTCTCGTAACCATAACGCAAGACATCGTCCTCATGGGCCATGATGTCTTCAAAGGAGAATTGGTTCAGGTAGTCAATGGCGGCTGCAAGGCCAATCGGACCAACAATATTTGGGGTGCCTGCCTCGAACTTGAAGGGCAGCTCGTTATAAGTGGTCTTTTCAACTGAGACAAGATCGATCATCTCGCCACCGCTTTGATAGGGCGGCATGGCTTCCAGCCATTTTTGTTTGCCATATAGCACGCCAATCCCGGTGGGGGCGTAAATCTTATGTCCTGAGAAAGCATAAAAATCGGCATCCAGGTCCCGGACGTCGTGTTCGATGTGTTGCACGGCTTGGGCGGCATCCACAAGGGCGGCCGCGCCAGCTTCATGCACCATCTTGATTATTTCCCTGGCGGGGTTGATCGTCCCGAGCGAATTCGAGACATGATTGAAAGCGACTATTCGGGTGCGTTCGTTAAGCAATTTTTCAAGGATTTCCAATTGTAGCTCACCATTTTCGTCGAAGGGCACCACACGAAAGTGTGCCCTGCGCCGTTCGCACATTATCTGCCAGGGGACGAAGTTTGAATGATGATCCATCTGGGTGACGATCACCTCATCACCCGGGTTGATAAAGGCTTCACCAAAGGAAAAAGCAACCAAATTGATCGCTTCCGTGGTGCCGCGGGTGAAGATGATCTCTTGGGTATGTTCGGCGTTGATATACTCCTGCACCGTTTTGCGGGCAGTTTCGTGTGCTTCGGTTGCCAGGTTTGAGAGATGATGATTGCCGCGGTGGATGTTGCTGTTGTAGGTCGTGTAATAGCGGGTCACCGCGTCAATCACGGTTTGCGGTTTTTGGGTGGTGGCAGCATTATCAAGGTAGGTCAGTGGCTTACCATTGACCGTTGTTTTCAGGATAGGGAAATCGTTGCGAATTTTATTGATGTCAAGCGTCATGGAATCCTCTAGTGGATTGATTAGTTTTGTGAGTGAATTTTACCAGACATGGTCAAGAACAAAATATCCTTACTCCGATTTTGATAGCAATTGATTGATATATTCCCATTGAATATATTGTTGATCTTCGATACGTGCCAGAAATGGTGCAACATCCCTTCTCGCCTGGGAGATATTAGCATTCTGCAATCTCCTTTTTACTTCAGCCCGCCAATTATTTGGCGTAAGTTGAGGATCCTCCCAACCTGATTGGGCTAAAGCAGCATTGAGCATAGAAAGGTTTGGTAATGGCCATGATGGATCACTAAGATACCACATGAGATCATAAATATCTCGTCCTTTGAGATATTTCCTTTGTAATATGGCATGAACTTTTGCGGCGAGCAGTGACGCCCGATCATGGTGCTGCAAATTTAGGATTAACTCCCTGTGCCTAATCAGGGAGGTTGTCAATGTGGCGCCTTTTGGTGGATTTGTATCTATTTCTAATTTGATGGTGAAGTTTTGATCCGGGTGAGGTGAGATATCAAAATCGTACATCAAACCAGGAAAATTTATAAAGGCACTTTGCACAACTCTTTTATCATTGAATTTTACAGTAACCGGATATCCTTCCAGCGTTAATTGCGAAATAATTGAGCTTAAATACTTTTGAAAATCATAGGCAATCCCTTGATTTTCATATGAGAAATCAAGGTCTTCTGAAAAGCGTGGGAGTTGATATAAAAAGCGAAGAGCTGTGCCTCCGTGAAAAGCTAACGGAATCATCGCCCCTTGATCCTGAAGGATGGCAAGGACACGCGCTTGCAGATATTCTCGCATCCAATTCAATGCTTGTTGCTGATCACCAGCTGACTTGATAAGATTATGGAGATCGGATTTCATAATTGTTGATAAGTTATTCCAGACATTAACTTCGCAATGTTTTCAACTGCGCTGATCAGTTTGCTCATGCCTAAGCTTTTTGTTGTGGCTCTCATCCAAGATAGATCTAATTTTTCAAGATTTTGAAGCCGTAAAGTTTCCAGAAAATCTAATTCATTTCCTTGGGGTGAGAGATAAATCAGGTCGAGAAGCGCTTTTTCAGGGCGAGCAAGATAACAATATTGGTCAAAGGTGATTTGAACGAGTGAAAAGCCAAAGAATAAATCTCTTTGAACATGTTGATACTTAAACCTTCCAAAAGGTGTCTGATAGGTCTTTGATCTTCTTCTAATGGTAATATTGGTGACCTCTGTTACCGCTTCAGGAATTAGATCATAATGAGCAAGGGCAGATTGAACACTGACATAGGATGGTTCAACCAGTTGATTGCCAATCAGAAAGGGATGAGGTTCTTTCTGACGATATAGTTTTGCCAAGGCATAAAGCCCTCGACGTAGTTGAAGGACTTTACCTGTTGAAGTCCATCGTGAAAGTTGTTTTTGAAGATTTGCAGGATTGACATCACCTGCCAGTAATAAGGTGCTTTCAAAAAGGGGTTGTTGGCCGATTAATTCAATTAAGTGCTCAAAATCCATAGCATTAACTTACCACAATTGGTAAGTTAATGCAATAGTCTTAGATACTGGTTATGGATATAAGGACTCTTTATAACTTTCCAGGAAATAATGAAAACCAGGTTCGTAGCGTTATGGGAGGACCAACCTATCAGGAATAGAAAAACTTAAAGGTGTATCAGCGCCCCGCCCTACTTCAGGAAATTTCATTGCTGGGTCAAATCACCAATATCGGATCGGCAATCCGTTGCCCTAACTTCTCAATGGGGAGTCCATTGAGAAGATGCGCACCAACCGGTGCAAAAATATCCCGACCTTGAAAGTTGTGGCTGGGGACGGGCAGCCAGTATTGGGGTTGATCCAATGCGAAGATCTCAATAGGTTGTTGATCTTCCCCTGCTGCTCTGATGAGCGGGGAGAGCAGCCCATTATCCGGTGCGACAAAAAAATGAGCCCCGATCCGGGCGGCGAGGGCGCGATGTTCTGTGCCCATTCCAGGATCGACGACAGCGACATGCACGGTTCCTGGCGGGAAATAGGGTGCGGTTTCCCTGAGCAGGTGAGCGGCTTCCCATACATTCCCCGACTGCACCTGGTGGCTGAGATCCATCACCTGAGCCTGGGGTGCGATTTCGGCGATCACCCCCTTCATGATTCCCACAAACTGATCCTTTAAGCCAAAATCTGTCAAAAGGGTCAGAATGCCATTCGGTTCAAGGTATGGGGAGGGTGGATTTGGGTCAAAGTGATCAACAACATCATCATAATTCAGCCCCTGCCGGATGACTTCCGCAAATATCCTTGGAAGGCTTGTTCGGTAAATAGCCTGAATGGCGGTGTTGATGTTGTAGGGGATTCTGAACAGTTCCGCATTCACTTCACCCTCGCGGAAATCCAAGATGGCATAGCTGGCGCGCGGATCACCATCATCAGGGCGCCCCACGCTGCCCGGGTTGACAATCAATAAGCCGCCCACTTTGCGGATAAAAGACCGATGAGAATGACCACATAGGAGAACTGCCGCATCAACCTTGCCAGCCAGTTCTGCCAGGTCTTTTTGGGGGGTATCCGGTCCCAGATATTCAACGCTGGGATCAGGGCTGGTGTGGGTCATCAAAATCTGGATGTCGTCAAGAAGAATAGACCGTTTTTCAGGCAATGATTTTAAGAATTGGCGTGATTTCTTGGAAAGCGATTGATAGGTCCATGCAAACATCGTCCGCTTATCGAGATTATCAATCCGGGACCACCCTTCCTGCCGGTGTTTTTTGCTGAGCACTTTTTTATCATAGTCACCCAGGACACTGATGACCGCTGCGCTTTGTGCCCAGCGAACAGTTGCGTCCGGTTCTGGGCCATACCCCGTTAAATCCCCAAGGTTGAGGATGGTTCGTGTTGCGCTATGCCCGCGTGCATGGCGCAGGACAGCTTCCAATGCGGGGAGATTTCCATGGATATCCGAAAGCAAACTGATCTTCATCAGATTAGATTAGGTTTCCTGGGTTGGCTTTTCAGCAGATGAAGGCAAGTCATTCTCGCTGGATGGCTCATCAAGCATCCCTGGCGGCAACTCAACTTCAAACTCACTCGCCTCTGCTTCATCATCATCATTCTCATCCAAATCATCCGCTTCAGGTTCGAATGTCTCCTCAACAGTATAGTGTGACAAAGCTGCTTCGACGTTAATCGGGATTTTGATGATCTCTTTTAATGACATCCAGGCATTTTCAGCCTTGAGCGTTTCCCAGGTAGAGAGGAAAGCTTGATATTCATCCATCCGAAACTTCTGCCGGTCCTCAATTAAGTACTTAAATCCCGGCAGCAACCGCTTGAGAGGGCCAATATTGCCAAAATAGTCTTCGATCCGCACTTTTTCTTTTTCAATGAACTTCGGCAGCCAACTCACCCAAATATCTGCATCATGGATTAAACCAAGTTGATCTTGCAGGTCCTTCATCACTTGGACATAAGGGATCAACGCTTTATCGTAAATTGGCGCAAAAATTTCCATTGTATAGCGCAAATGTTTACCCGCAATGCGCATGGCGTGTAACTTCTCGATGTTCTCCGGGTCGTGAATATGCGCTTCATAACTCAAAAAATCATCCAGGTGATCGTTAACCGCCATAAAAGCCTTTTGGTAAAGGGATGGCGTAAAGAGATAGATATCTTCAGCCCCAAGGGTCAGTTTTTCGAGATGGGTGCGCATTTGCTGCAAAAGGTTCCTCGCTTGAAGTCTGGTCAAGGTTTGTTCCACCTTCGCTTGCGCTTTGGCCCGTCTTTGCCTAAGGCGCAATAACAAACGCCGATAGCCTGGTTGATATTTTTCCTCCAATCCATCATTGTAAAGCTGGTTCACGCATTCGATCTGGATGTCAAGATCGCGCGCATTCCCCAATGCTTTTGTGATTTGGCGGATGGACTCTTGCCACACGGTTGATTTTTTCCCTGGAAGGCAGTCCCCAAAGTGGCTGAAACCATTTCTCAGCCGGCGCGAAGCGACGCGTAATTGATGCACAGCTTCAATATCATCACTGTGGAGCGCATCGGCAATTTGATTTTCAAGCTGCATAACCTGTTCAAGCATATAGATTGAGCCAAAAATACAGATCGCTTTCTGAGTTTTCTTAGCCATCTTTCCGACCTCCATACTTACGTCAAGTGTTCAAAAGGGATCGTGCAAGGTGAGTTGGATTAGAAATCCTCTTCGATGATGGGTTGTTGATCTTCAAGGAGATCTCGAATGTGATCCTGCAAATCCGCAAAAACCTTCATCACCGGTCTTCCTGCGTCCACTGTGACAAAATCATACTCTTCTGCATATTGGTCAAATAAGGCAATCAATTTGGATTGATATTCGATGAAACTATCATACAGGTTATTGGCAGCGTGAATATCCATGCCCGATTCCCAATAGTTAATCCCGCGCCCATGGATCAAACGAGAGACCAGGTCAGTCACATTGGCTTTAAGGTAAAGGACCATATCCGGCTTTAGCGCGAATCCATAAACCTTGCGCGCCCAATCCGGGTCCGCGCCACGCACGATATCCCGAGCCATAATCGAATACAAGTAGCGATCCGAGAGGACAATAAAACCCGCTTGCAGGGCTGGGATGATCTGGTTTTCCAGGCGATCAGCGAAATCAGCTGCGTAGAACAGGCTCATGGTAATGCGACCGAGCGTATGCCCCTTACGTGCTTCTTCGATGCCCTTTTGAGTCATCTCCGAGCGCCTTAGCCCGGTATCAGAGACAGCAAATCCTTCATCTTCCAACCACATACGTAGCAGTTGGGTTTGCGTTGAACGTCCAACGCCATCAGATCCCTCCAAGACGATTAATTTTCCTGGCAAATCGCCGATCTCTCGATAGGGAAACCCTGCGCCAAAAAATTCTGGATCAGGCATCATGCACCTCCCTTACCGGCACTGATCTCCGGTCCGACAAACTTAAAAGGACTTCCTTCCGGGGCGGGTAATCCCTTCCAGCCCACAAGTTCCTGCTTGACAATTTCACGCACCAAACGTTGTTGCGCCTGGACCGTCAAGGTCCCATCGATCACAGTCAAATTGAACTCGTTGACCATATTATCATATTCATTCAGAATACGTTCCTGGAAGAGCTGAAAACTTTCAATCCGACTCTCTGAGAGATTCAAGTCCATTCCCGCTTCGTAATACTTCAGCGTTGCCCTGGCGCTGGTGATGCGCTCAACAGCGATTTCCAGTGGGACCCGAAAATAAAGAGCGATATCAGGCTGTAAGGCAAAGGAATATAAGTTTCGCACCCATTCTTTGTCCACACCTCGGGCCACATCTCTGCCAAAGGCGGTGAAGGCATAACGGTCTGCCAGGACGATCACCCCTGCTTTAAGCATGGGAAAAATCCGGTTTTCCCAGCGATCAGCGAAATCGGTGCATTGCAACAGGCTGAAGGTCGTCGGGGTGAAGAGTTTGCTCTTTTTTGCTCGTTTCGTGGTGCTTTTAACCAGTGCGGATGAATTCCATTCACTGAAATACACAGAATGCCCCTGAGACTGGAGCCATTTGTATAATAAGTCAATTTGGGTAGATTTCCCACTGCCGTCAATACCTTCGACGATAATGAGCCTCCCTGGTGTGGTATTTTTTCTTAGCATAAATGTGCCTTTCATGCCGAGATTTAGATTGGATGATAAAAATTATACTTGATTTAGTACAAGGATTGCCAAGGTGGGCAGGCCATTAATAATAAAACCGGCTGGACTCAGCCGGTCGACTTTATCAGAAAGAACCTATTTGGCTTATCCTTCATCATCAAAAGCCCACTCATCATCTGAGGCGTCAATCTCGAGCAATTCGCCCGTGGCGATGAAGATTGTCCGTTCACAGATATTGGTCACACGATCCGCCATGCGTTCAATGTTGTGGACAATCCACATCACATAATTGGAGTGGTCGATAATTTCTGGATTGGCGATCATCCCTGCCACGTTTTTACGGTAGATCTGATTAAACAATTCATCCACCAGATCATCCTCCTGTGGGATGCGATAAGCCATCGCAACGTCCTCATTAATGAATGCACTCAAGGCTCGGTGAAGCATCCCAACCGCCAGGTCTGCCATATGGCTTATTTCCCGCATCGGGATGGGGGTTTCATCTTCGCCAATCAATAAGTTGATTTTGGCGATACCTTTGGCATAATCTCCCATGCGCTCCAGCTCTGTAATCACTTCTAGGATCGCTGCCAGTAAGCGCAGATCATGGGCGATGGGTTGTTGTGTGGCAAATAAGATCAAGACGCGGTTTTCGATGGCATACCGTTTTTCGTTGATGAGCTCATCATCTCGATATACCCTGCGCGCCGCTTGTAAATCCCGTCGTTTGAGTGTATCAATCGCGCTCAGCATCGCTTGTTCAACCATACTGCCGAGCAGGAGGACCTCATCCTGAAGGTGATGTATTTCGCGATCCAATGTTTGACGCGGCATGGAAAGCTCCCTGAATTTGAATCCTTGGTTTAAATATTATAACATTCTAGCCAAAACGACCGGTTACGTAATTCTCGGTTTGTGGGTTGTGTGGATTGGTAAAGATTTGCTCCGTAGTTCCCATTTCCACCAGACTGCCTGAATGGTCTTCATTGATCATCAGAAAAGCCGTAAAGTCGGAGACTCGGGCAGCTTGCTGTAAATTATGCGTGACGATCAAAATCGTATATTGTTCTTTAAGGGTCTCCATCAACTCCTCGATCTTCAGGGTGGCGATGGGGTCCAGGGCGGAGGCGGGTTCATCCATTAAGATCACCGCTGGTTCAACCGCCAGGGCACGAGCGATGCATAACCGCTGCTGCTGTCCCCCAGAGAGGGCTAATCCGGATTGGTTGAGTTTATCTTTGAGATCGTCCCAGACGGCTGCCTGGCGCAGGCTTTGCTCAACGATTTCTTCCAGGATGTGCTTCTTATGAATGCCATACAAGCGAGGTCCAAAAGCCACATTATCGAAGACACTCATTGGGAAGGGATTGGGACGTTGAAAAACCATACCCACTCGCTGACGGATATCCACGACATCGACATCTGGGTCATAGATGTTCTTTCCATTTAGAATGACCTTCCCCTCCACCCTGGCGCTCTGAACCAGATCATTCATTCGATTAAAGGAACGCAATAAAGTGGATTTTCCACAACCAGAAGGGCCTATCAGGGCTGTGATCTTGTTTTCAGGGATATTAATCGAAACATCTTTTAGCGCACGAAATTCTCCATAATACACACACAAATCTATCGCTGCCATCTTTACTGGCGAGGTTTCTAATTCGCTTCCACCCCCTAATTCACCGATGACAGTGATATTGGGATGGGTTAGGGTTTGCTTAAGTCTGGAAGCAAGGGGGGGTAATGCCAATGCTTGCGGTCTGGAGAGATTCATGTTTGTGATCAATTGGTCCAATTTTTCAGTGAAAACGAAAACAATAGAAAACGATAATCCATAACAATTAAATCATAACATTTCACGATGAACAGATGGCATTGAATCGGTTAAAAATGGATGAAGGTTGGTAAAGGCTGGGTTAACATCAGGCGATAGGTAGAGAAAAATACAAGGTGCTTCCGAAACCCTCCTCACTTTCTGCCCAAATGGTACCCCCATGGGATTCAATCATGTGTCGAGCGATGGATAGCCCCAACCCCGTGCCCCCGCCTGTGCGAGCTCGATCTGCTTTATAAAAGCGTTCAAAGATCCGTCCCAGGTCCTTCTTGGCAATCCCCACACCGGTGTCCCGGACAAAAAAGACAATCTGGTCCCCTTCCTGATAAGCGGATATGGTGATTTTCCCGCCCGGTGGGGTGAATTTGATGGCATTATGAACAAGATTGATCATCACTTGTGAGATGCGATCCGAGTCTGCAAAGACAACCGGCAAGTTCGGCTGGCAATCCAATCTCAGTTCTAATGCAGCGCGTTCCGCCTGCAGCACCATGCGCTCGTAAGCCGGTCTGAGCAGGTCACAAGGTTGAATGCGATGGAAGGAAAGGGGCACCTTGCCAGATTCGATACGGGAAAGCTCAAGCAGTTCATTCACCAACTGTGCTAGGTTGTCAATTTCAGTCTCCATGCGCAAGATAAATCGGCGGGCGGCAGGTGGATCTTCCAGGGCACCTTCCTGGAGTGTATCCGCAAGGGCTTTCAAGCTGGCAAGCGGGGTTCGTAATTCATGGGATACGTTGCTAATAAAATCTCTCCGGACCGTCTCAAGCCGACGTAATTGGGTCAGGTCCTGGAAGAGGATCATCGTGCTGCCAGGCAGCGAGGTTTTGAGGGGGATGCCAACCACCTGTAAAATCAGGTGTTGAGGTCCAATCTCGAGCATGGTGCTCTGGGGTTTGCCCTGATTGACCTGCTGCCACAGCTCAACGAGTTGATGATAGCGGAGAACCTCGATCACTGATCTGCCTGTTCCGGTTTTCTCACTGACCCGGAAAAGACGTTCCGCTGCTGGATTAAGTAATTGAACGCGACCTTCCGAATCAGCGATTAATACCCCATCTGCCATTTGGTCCAAAACAGCAGAAAGCTTAGCCCTTTCACTCGTCAGCGCGTCAATTTGTGTCCCTAATTTTTCAGCCATGTTTTGAAGGGCATGGGTTAATTCTGTAAAAACTGTTTCATTTTGTGGAAATTCAAGATTCTTAAAGTTACCCATGCTCATTTGTTGGGTAGCAATCGTCAGCACTTCAATTGGCCTTCTGTCCTGCTCTTGAAGGATCAAAGTCAGGACGAGCAACGCGGCTGCGGTGACGGTGATGGCGGCAATGGTCAACCAAAGCAGCCAATTCAGACTGGTTGTGTCATTGCTAAGGGGCGCTTGGAGATAGACCAAGCCAAGATCCTCCCCATCAAGACCCTGGATTTTCACTGCAGCGGTGATGAAATGCTTCGATAACTTCACACTTCGGTCATCAAGTTGCGCATGTGCGACGCCCGGGAGCAAAAGAGGGTTTTCCGGATTTTGCTCTGGGTGAAGGGATGTCCCCAGGATCGCACCGCGTGAATCCATGAAGATGACGGTCATCTTCATGGCTTCTGATGAATCGATTGCCAACTGATTTAGTGGCTCTTCCGCCACATCCCCCTGATAATAGGGTTGTGCCTGAGACGCCAACCATTGGGCAGTATTCAAAAGCTGCAACTCCCGGCTTGCTGTTTCATTTTGCCTGATGCGAATCGAAACAACGCTTGAAAAAACGGAGAGGATAACAGCTAGTAGAATCAGATAGGGAATGGCAATTCGCCAGCGGAAAATTCGCGGCATCAATTAACCTTCGAAGCGATAGCCTGCACCCCGAACGGTGATGATCCGGTGAGGATTGGCAGGATCTTTTTCAATCTTTTCCCGAAGCCAACGCACATGTACGTCGACAGTACGGCTGTCGCCGATAAAATCCCATCCCCACACCCGCTCAAGAATGAATTCTCGTGAGAGGACCTGACCTTGATGCTGTGTAAAGAAAGTGAGCAGCTCGTATTCCTTGGGTTTAAAGGCGACTACCTGGTCATCGACAGTAATTTCCCGACGGGTCATATTGATGCGTAGATTGTCAAATTCTTGAACTTGAGCTTTAGATAGTGCCTCTTGGCTTTGATCTTGATTGACTTCCTCGCGGATCAGACGTACCCTGCGCAGCATGGCTTTAACCCGGGCGATGAGCTCTCGCATACTAAAGGGTTTTGCCAGATAATCATCCGCCCCCACCTCCAGCCCAACCACGCGATCGATCTCATCATCCCGCGCGGTGAGCATTAAGACCGGTGTGGACATTTCCCTGCGTAAAATCCGACAGATTTCAAAACCGTCCAGACCGGGGAGCATGACATCGAGGATAATTAAATCTGGAGATGTTTCGCGCGCCAGCCTGAGAGCTTCCTCACCGTCACCGGTGGTTTCTACCCTGTATCCTTGTTTCTCCAGGTTGTAAGCAAGCGTTTCCTGAAGGGATATTTCATCATCAACAACTAAAATTCTTTCAGCCATTTCTCCTCCTTAGTGAGTCCAGGAGTGCGGTGAATTTACCTGCAAATTCAACACGCGAAAAACGTGATTCAACCAACTTTCTACCATTTGCGCCCATTCCCCGACATCTTTCAGGGTCCGCAGCCAGGATTTGGATCGCTTCCATCAGAGCCTTTGGATTGCCAGGGGGGACGAAGATGCCCGCATCGGCTTTTTCAACCACCTGCCGGATGACCCCGTCAATTGCCAGGATGACCGGCCGGGCGGCAGCCATATAATCAAACACCTTGTTCGGATAGGTGGTTTTATACAGCTCAAGCGGCATTAAAATCGCCAAACAGGCATCTGCTGCGGCAAGCGCTTCTCCCATCTCTAATTTTGGGAGGGGGGGCAAGAAAAGAATGTTGTCCAAGCCACGTTGCGCTGCTGATTTTTCAAGACGCGGTTTCTCTTTTCCTGAACCCAATAAGACAATCCGAACCAGTCTATCATGTTGTAAAAGATCTGCTGCATCCAGGAGAACATCCAGGTCATTGGATAAGCCGTGAGCGCCTGCGTATAAAACCACAAATTTATCCTGCAGACCATAGGTTTCCCTGAATTTTTGCCCATCTCCCTGTGGGTCAAACATTTCGGGATCTGCCCCGTTGGGGATCAAGGTCACTTTCTGTGCACCGTGAGCTTTAACATGTTCTATAAAGCCCGGGGAGTTGACCACAACCTGGTCTGCTTGTCGGTAAAGAAAGCCTTCCAACCACTCCGAGAGGCTGATCAGCGCTTTATTGCGCAGCACACCCACCGCAATAGCAAAAGCTGGCCACAGGTCCCGCACTTCCAATAAAAATGGGCATCCTTTTAATTTTGCCAACAGCCAGGCAGTTGGCCCCTGGAAGATTGGCGGTGTGGTACCCCACACCAGGTCCACCTTGCGGACAAACAGACCATTGAAGAAGGATGAGATCATAAAGCTCAGGAAGCTGAACACCCGCCAGAAGAAGGAGCGATGCAAGAGGGGCAGGGTGTAACTCCTGATGATGGTCACACCCAACTCATCGGTCTCTTTGCGGACTCGTTTCCTTTGTTCGTCCCCGGTGAGATAGCTGATCGAGCTGGCAATGATGGTCACCTGATGCCCCTGTTGGCTGAAATGCCGTGCCAGTTCGTGATGACGAGTACCACCGGGTTCATCCAGTGCTGCAAATGCCTGGTGGATCAACAGGATGTGCATATTGTTAACATTTTACTCGAATAAAGGCAAGCTGTGTTTAGATTTACCAGTGGCTTGGGATTAATCTGAGTTGGTTTATTTTGTGTATTCCTTGCTCAGAAGTCAAACTGCCAGTTAGATTGAATATGGATGGGGAGTTGTTTTGTTACAGTTCCCTTTACCATCAATGCGGGTAATTTCGTGCCGTAATGTTGCGCCGTCCACCCCCATGTGGGTTCAACACCCATCGTCCCATAGAGGCACTTCCCGGCCCGGAAAACGCTCAAGTCCTCAATCCCCTCCATTTTGAGCTGAAACGAAAATTCAAGACCGGCGAGATGCAGCGTATGCTGTTCAGTCACTTCCCATGACCAGTCCGGAAGAAGCCAGGTGATCTGGACCTCATGATGAACTGTCCTCGTCTTACCAGAGGGGATCATCACATCAGCAATTACCCAGCCACTGGGTGCTCTTTTCAGCGTCCGCTGGTGGATCGCCCCCATTTTTCGATAACCATTATGTTCTGCTGTGACACGGTCTAGCTTTCCATCCCCTCCGATTTGATAGGCGATGATCTGTGCCTGTGCCCAGTCCAACCAGAGGAACCGCCCAGCCTGCAGCATTTGGTCACGCCCATCCAATGTCAATGTGTTGTGGACCTGCGCCTTCACCAATGCATTATCCCATGGCGCTGGCGCTGTATAGCGATAGGAACCGGGGTCCACGACCACATTGGTCCCCTGCCACCAGATGTCGACATGTAACTGGTCAGCATGCGAGGGACGATCGGTAAAGTGTGCGGTATGAATGAAGGCGCGCCCCTTGGGATTTTCAACCCTGAGCATATCCGACGCCTGTGGTTGAACCTGGTCAGGTTGGTGAGGTGCGGTCAGGTTTAGCCATTGAGCGAATTCTGCCAGATCGGGTCGCTCATAAATATCGTGGCTGAGAAAGGCTTTGGCAGCAGCGTCCACCACCGGGCGATAATCCTCAAAAGCCTGGCTTGAGAGCGGGAAAATGTTCGCGCTGTCGTTCGCACCCAGGTTGGGAACCTGCCCAGTTTGTGGATCGGTGCATCCCCAAAGCCAGCGCGTGGCTGCTTCCAACCGCGCCTGCGTGGTTGCTGGCCAATCCGGATCTCCGGCTTCGCGGCGGATACCATCAATATACAATGCCAGTTGAAGCATCAAGCGATGATAATTTGTGCTGTGCTGAATATAGGTGCCAAATTCATCAATCTGGTGCTGGAATCCCCAATTCAACCAGCGCCAACCCATCCGACGCCATTGGGAAGCTTGCGGATGGTCATGAAGGTAGACACCAGCAGTATACAGAGCTGCTGCTTCAGAAAGCAGATGATTATTGTTCTGGGCACGGGCATAAACCAGGGTTGGCGGGATGCGCTGGGCATGTTCGGCGACCGCCTGCCATAATCGCTGTCGGTTATCTGGTGTGGAGGATGGAGCCTGGGCAAAAACACGATCGCAAAAGACGAGGACCATCAGCCGGATGGCAACTTCCTGGGCTGATTGCCACTGATGACCCAGATTGGGCAGATGGGCATCCAAGAAACAGCGTGTTTTCTCCCAAAAATCCTGGGGATAAAGCGGGTCATCACTGAAGGCGTACGCCCTTGCCAGGATGACCGCCCAGCCAAAACGCCCGGATTCCCAGATGAACTTGGGATCATGATCTGATGGGGTACGTTCAAGCGCAGTCCAATGCGCTGAACAGTTTCCTGTTTCCAGATCCAGCGGGGCTGGTTCCCCACCAAAAAGACGGAACTCTCCTCGACGGATGATATCTGCTTCTGACAGGGCAAGCTCTTTTTGGGCTTTGGGTATCTGCGGGAACCTGGAATAGGGGTTGAGGCCAGGCTGATCGGTGAAATCAACCCTTCGGCTGGGGGTTACACGCCGGTAGTGACCGGTGAGTAATCCAATACGATAAAGGGTAAAATACCAAATCTTTTTAAGACCCAAGCATTGAAGCGCTTTGCAGGATTTTCTCAGTAAGTTCATATTGTTCCTCAGATTCAGGGGCAAACCTCACGCCAGGCATCCAGGGCACGATTTTTCAGGATTGGGTTAATCATCCGTGCTAGTAGGAGGGCACAGATGGCGTCTAAATCCTTGATCTCATCAGTGTACTCGATGGCAAAGATGGGCTTTCCGGCTTGAATAAACAGTTCAACCTTCTGACACCATCCTTCATAAAAGCAACTCTCCGTTGTGATCCAATCAAAGTCATGAACCAAATCCCTTGCCTGGTCGGGATCATTCTTGAGCCCAACGGCAAGGTGGCGGCTGTGAGCTTCCGATGCCAGCCAGCGGTTAAATTTCAGCTGGTCTTCAGCGGTAAGGAGAAACCCTGTACGATTGGTATATCCATCCAAATTATCAGGATCGACGCCGTCAAAGCCTTTTTCAGCACAAAGGTCCAGTCGAGCGGTAATGATTGGCTTCAGTTGGTCAATCTGCCGGATATCTACCCAGCGTTCTCCTGGCCATCCATAATATATCTTTCCTAAAATTCTTTCAGGGAAGTGGTCACTATCTGGACGCCAATTCTCCCAGGCACCCGCGTTGAGATAACAAATGACTTTGATGCCTTTTGAATGCAAATATTGAATATCCTCTATTGGCGTCTCAAAAAGATCCAGGTTGAAAATGTCAGCTTGAACATCCAGATCAATTTCGGCCTCATATTGAAC
>CAZWDG010000004.1:12526-22375 GCA_964633075.1 uncultured Candidatus Brevefilum sp. | reverse complement strand
GATCTATACGGTGCGGGAGGCGATGAGGCGTCTCAAGCTTGACTCAACCAAGGCGGTAGCGGCCATCCAGGGCTTTGGAAATGTTGCCCAATATGCTGCCAAGGGATTCATTGAACATCTGGGCGGCAAGGTGGTCTGCGTGAGCTATTGGGATCGGGATGACAAGGCTGCGTACACTGTCAGTAAAAGTGATGGAATTGATCCTGATTTCCTGATGGGGATCACTGATCAGTACGGAACCATAAATAAAGACCAGGCGATCAAGGCTGGCTATGAGATCGAACTAGGCGAAGCCTGGATCGCAAAGGAAGCCGATGTGCTGATCCCGGCAGCACTCGAGGGGCAAATCAACGCTGCAACGGTTAAGCATATCCACGACCGTGTGAAGATCCTGGCAGAAGCTGCCAATGGGCCGACCACGCCCGAAGCGGATGAGGTGATTAAGACCAGCGATATTTTTGTGATCCCGGACTTTTTATGTAATGCAGGTGGTGTAACCACGTCCTATTTTGAAGGGGTTCAAAACGATATGAACTTCTACTGGACCAAGAAAGAGGTCCTGGAAAAGCTGGATGACAAGATGACGCAGGCTTTTGAGGGTGTGTACGATATGGCTCACACGCAAGGTGTGTTCATGCGTGATGCGGCTTACATGGTGGCTATTGACAAAGTGGTCAAGGCGATGGAATTACGAGGCTGGCTTTAGGTAAATTTGCGGTAACTACTCAGTCTCTTCAACAATAGGATTACCAGAGTAGTTACAATTTGTGTTATAAAAGAAAAATCCCCGGTGATAAAGTTGTCGGGGATTTTCTGATCTTAGGCAGGGGAAATAGACAAACATCCAGGTTCTCAGTTGGACAATGCGGTCCGAATAAGAATGCATTTTTCTGAAGATTGATTTGAACGTAAATCGGGTCTTTATCCCTGTGCTCTTTTTCAAATATTCAACCCTATTGTAGGATTCCGATTCTTTTCAACCATATGGACACCTCGGCTTGAGTATTGGCCGTTCCGTTTCCATAAATTTTTAAACAGCTTAAAATGGTTGACTCGGGGCATAACTTTGCAATATCGCTTTCGATTCTCCCCATCCCACCGCCCCCATGGGTGCAAAATGGGGCAATCCTTTTTCCTGACAGATCATACTCTGATAAAAAGGAGGCAACAGGATGCGCGATTGTCCCCCACCAATTGGGTGAACCAACAATAATTGTGTCAATGGATTCGGAGAGCTCGAACGATTTTTGTAATGACGGTTGATATCCAGCCCGAATTTCTTCTTTGGCATATTCTACGACTGCATTGTATGCATCGGGATACGGTTTTTCGGGTTGTATCTCATGCAAGACCCCGTCTACCTTGTTGTGGATGAGGTTGGCAATTTTTCGAGTGTTTCCAGAATGAGAAAAATAAGCAATCAAGATGTGTTTGGTGTGATTTAACATGGATATTTTCCTTTTACTACGAGGACAGAGTTAACCATGTCCGAGGATGAGATATTCTGATTAATAATTTTTTCATTGGATGATGATCCTGTTTATCGGGAGTCTTTTTTGACTACCCAGTCTGGTTGGCAATTGCATAATTTGTGAGAAGAATATTTTGACAGCAAGATACATTACAAATGTCCATTCGATCTCAGTGGCAATGAGGTGGATATCAAGATGTTTCTTGGTCCACGGATATTTCCGGGATGGAGAAGATCAGAAGCAAGGCAAGCACCATGGCGATAGCACCTATGAGAAAAATCAATTTAAATCCGCTGATTATATCTGGCGCACTGTTTTGCACGAATCCCAGAATGGCTGGTGCGACCGAGATTCCAACCATTTGAAAAAAGTAAAGTGCTCCGATCGCCACACCCAGCAGGCGCTTGGGAACCACAAACTGCGCCACCAGGGTGTTAATGGTCGGAATCGTCCCCATCCCAAAACCAGCCACCGATGTCACAAGGACAAACAACCAGATTGGCGTATCAGCTGTGAAGCGCCACATGGCCAACAGAGCGATAAAAATAATCACGTAGCTGATAATGTAAATCCATTTATATTTCCCGGTTTTTGCTAATAAGAATCCTGCTGGAATCCCCATAAAGGAGATGAGAATACTAAAGGGAGTCAACATTGATCCATTTTGAGATGGGCTGATGCCCATGATCTCCTGAACGAAGATGGGTGAGTAGACGGAGATGCCCAGCGAGGCAAAGAAGAAGAGGAACCCTGAGGCCGCGATGGTGACAAAAGTACGGCTAAAGAGAACCTCGGGATCCAAAATTGGGGCTTCAACGCGCTTTTCAATTTGAATGAAGCCTATCCATGAAGCGGTCGAAATGAGTAAAAAAATTATGCCCATTCCCAGCTTACCCGGTGTGCCTAACCAGGAAAATCCGAGAATAAGGGTCGTCGTGGCGATCGCCATGACAAACGTCCCCCAAATATCGATCTTGGGCTTCTTAGTCTGAACGTTTTTGGTCAATGCGGCTGCCATAAACCCGCCAGCAACGAGGAGGAGCGGGATGACGCCCCAATACAGGCCGCGCCAACCGAACACACTTTCCGCAATAACCCCGCCTAAAACAGGCCCAATCATTGAGGCAATCCCGGTGGGCAGGTTGAGTAATCCAGTCCATTTTGCCCGGTCACGAGCAGGGAAAAGATCCCCAACAGCTGAGAAGCATAAAGGGACCATTGGCCAATGTCCGATACTCATGAAAGTTGTGGATGCAATTAACATGGGCATTGTGGTCACCTGGGTTGTAAGAGCCAGACCAATACCGAATATGATCATCGAAGCAAGCAAGATAATTCGCCGCCCATATAGGTCCGAAAGCTTGCCAAAGAGCAGTGTCGTAATTGAGCCAGCCAGTGCCTGTAGCGCTATTAACCATGAAAAAAGCGCCATCCCATCAAGCTCAGCGATCATTCGTGGTTGGGCAATATTCCTGGCGTTGATAAACAGGTAACTGACAAATTGGGTGAAAAAGACCGCCCATATGCCAAGAGGTATTTTCCTGTGCATCGGTTGGGTCTTCATACTCGAATCCGCCTTTTCCATGACATGATCAACGTGATTTCATCAAGAGATGTTTTTCCAGGTCACCGTCTCTGTTCATTATAAGGAATTAAACCAACGACGGGATGAGGGGGATAAGGTTCTTCCAGATGCGCCATATCGTCAGGCGTTAATTTTACTGTTAATGATGCGACCGCACTTTCTAGATTTGGAATTTTCGTGGCCCCGATAACTGGTGCGATCACGGGTTTCTTGTGTCTCAGCCAAGCGAGCGCAATATGCGCCATGGGCACCCCATATTTAACGGCAATCTCCGCCACACGTTCAATGATCACTTTGTCGGTATCGGCTGTAGCGTCATATTTCTGCTTGGCGATTGGATCTGTTTCCAGCCGGGTTGTTTTCTCGGACCAATCGCGAGCTAATCTCCCTGCTGCAAGCGGGCTGTAAGGGGTCACCGCGATTTTCTCTTCGATGCAAAGCGGCAGCATCTCGCGTTCCTCTTCCCGGTAGATGAGATTGTAGTGGTTCTGCATCGAAACAAAGCGGGTCCAACCGTTATTTTCTGCCAGATAGAGTGCTTTCTGGAGTTGCCATGCGTACATTGATGAAGCGCCGATATATCTTGCCTTACCGGCTTTGACGACATCGTGCAAGGCCGCCATAGTCTCTTCGATCGGAGTGCTGTAATCCCAGCGGTGGATGATATAGAGGTCTACGTAGTCCATATTGAGACGTCTCAGGCTGTTATCAATTTCGTTTAAGATCGCTTTCCTGGAGAGGCCGCTGCCATTTGGCCCCTCACGCATTTTTCCGAATACCTTGGTCGCCACGACAACTTCGTCCCGGTTGGCATAATCGTTTAATGCCCTGCCAAGAATCTCCTCACTTTTCCCAAAGGCGTAGACATTTGCTGTGTCAAAAAAATTGATACCCAAATCAAGCGCCTTTTTGATAATGATACGGCTATGCTCCTCATCGAGTGCCCATGGATTATGAACCCATCCAGGTGCTGAGCCGAAACTCATGCAACCTAAACAAATCGGTGAGACATCCATCCCGGTGTTTCCGAATTTTACATATTCCATTGTAAATTTCCTTTTAATAGTGCTAGTGTGGTTTTAAATTGACGGATACATTATTAAGAAATTTTCCACTTCTATGCTTCAATATGTTCATGAAAACGTAGCGTATCCGCAGAAAGCTGGGTCTGTTCACTTATATGCGATATCCTCATATATGCACCTACTTTCGTAAATAGTATACAACCTGGAGGATACTCCAGGGCAAATGATTTTTCAGATAGAACGGCGATATTAAACAATGGACTGTCTCTTCTTGATCATGCAGGTTATTCTGGGGGACAGTCACAATTTAAGGTCAGAGCGCGGGAGATGGCTGCTTTATTTCAAGCGATAAGGACTGAGATCCAAAAACTAATTGCCAGGAATGGATTCTCTATATTCTAACATTTATGTTATAATAAAATATGAAGGCAGCGTTTGAAGGATGCCCCCCTCATCCTCAGCGCTGTCTTCATGGTTAAATGGTTATTTGATTATTGGCTTTAATCCGCAGGTGTGTTCTCGATGCCGGGGAAAGTGGCTGTGATAAGGCTCCCTTTCCCGATTTGGCTTTCAACCCTGATGCACCCACCCATTCCCTCCACCAAGGATTTAGCAATAGGCAGTCCCAAACCAAAACCGGATTCAGAAAGATTCTCTTCCGCTCGGTAGAATCGATCAAATACATGGGCAACTTGTTCGGGGGGGATGCCCTCCCCCTGGTCTTGAACGCTAATCTCAACCTGATGATTAACCCGCTGGGCTCTAACGTGAACGTCTCCCTTGGAATACTTCAAGGCGTTCTCAAGCAGGTTTAAAATCACTTGTTTTAACGCATCCCTGTCCCCGATGAGCATGAGATCAGGGGAAATGTCCGTCAGGATCCTTCGGTTTGGCGCTAATTGATATGCCTGGCGAGTGATCTCTTCGATAAATGGATGAAGGGGGATCACTTCCTTTGCCAGGCTGCGCTTGGCATCCGCATGTGCCATCAGGAGCAACTCGTTTACCAATCGAATCATGCGATCCCCCTCATGGACCATATCGGTCAGGATATCTTCCTGTTCTTCGGGTGGAACAGGGGGCCTGTGAAGCAACAACCCTAAATTGCCGCGTAAGGTTGTCAGCGGAGTGCGCAATTCATGCGAGACATCCGACACGAAATTGCGCTGCTGGGTTAATGATAGTTCTACCTTCTGGTAAGCATCCTGCAAACGGGCTAACATCTGGTTGAAGGTGTTGGCTAATTGTCCTACCTCATCCTGCTTGCCGGTGTGCTCGACGCGGCGTTTGAAATCACGCTCCTCGCCAATTGCTTTGGCTGTCTGTGTGATTCGATCAATGGGTCGTAAGGCCAGCCCTGAGAGGCCCCATCCCACGCCAAACGCGACCAGGATGGTGGCTAAGCCTGCAATCGTGAGTATGGTCGCTAGCGATTGCAGGGTTCGATCGCGTTCGGTCAGCGAGCGTGCAACCTGGACGATGTAAACCAAATTCCCGTTGTAGATGATCGGACGGCTGTAAATCAACATGTTTTCATCTGAGATGATGCCGGTCTCAAAAACATCTTCATAGCCCTGTAAAGCACTCAGGGCATCATCGCTTAACGGGAGGGCATCCTCCACCTGACCAAAGGCGCTGGCCAAAAGATTGCTATAGGGGTCCAAGATCCTGACGATCTCCCTTTCTCGAAAGTCCTGGAATGTTTGGTCCTCGGTAAATTGGGAAAATGTTCTGGGCGGGGGCGGGTTGTGTTGTGGTGGGATATTAGAGAAAACAAGATTTGTTGTTAACAGGGCATCAACGAATTTATTGCTGCTCATGACCAGGTCTTGCTCAAGAGATTTAAGGGTGTCCCGAGACTGAATCGTGTAAAGCAAGACCCCAAACACGATCAGTGTCAGCGTCAGGATGGCGCTATACACGAGGGTTAGGCGGAGGCGAATGGTCATTCTTCCTCCTGTAAGACATAACCCACCCCTCTCACAGTTTGAATGAGATGCGCACGACCGCTGGGTTCAAGTTTTTTTCGAAGATAACCAATATAAACCTCCAGGACATTATCATCGCCGCCAAAATCGTAACCCCAGACCTCATTCAGAATCTGCCAACGCTCCAACACCTGCCGTGGGTGGCGTAAGAGCATATGCAGCAGGTTGAATTCTGTCACGGTTAAAGATAGAAGCTGGCCTCCACTCATAACTTCTCTTGTGGTGGGGTCCAATGAAATGCCGGCATAGGAGACTTTTTGGTTTTCAGGTTTTTCCGCGATGCGGCGCAGCATGGCGTGCACCCGTGCGATCAACTCCGATGGCGCAAAGGGCTTCACCAGGTAATCGTCAGCGCCGCTCTCCAGCCCCTCCACGCGGTTTTCAATCGCATCGCGGGCGGTCAGCATCAAGACCATGGTTGTATTATTTGCATCGCGCAGCCTCTGGATAAAGCTCAACCCATCCATTTTCGGCATGAGCCAATCCAGGATGATGATATCGGGTGACTCGGAAGTGACCAAAGGCAGCGCTTCCACCCCATTTGTGGCTGTGATCACACTCAGATTCTCATAACTCAAGGTGCGAGAGAGCATCTTCAATAATTTGGGGTCATCGTCAACGATCAATACTTTTGGCATTGGGCTGTTATCCTTATTTTGTTTCCACTATAGTCGATTTTACTGTGAAAATCCTGAGAATGTGAATAACGGTCTCTCATTTTATCTTTTTTACAGTCATTTCTCAGCGATTTCTCAGTTTTTATCCATAAAATATGGTTATTGAGCAAGGCCAATGGCCAGGAGTCCGTTTTCTGGTTAGCGCCCTATGAAGATTTCTCCTCCAATATCTTCACCGCGATGTCATCTGCGATAGGACGATGAAATCAGCAGGTGACAATCAACAGAAGCAGGGAGTTCGGCACGACTCCCTGTTTCTGATGAAAAGGTTCAGTTTCAAAAGGGAGGTTGGTTTTCCATGCTGATCATGGCTGAAAATCTTTGAAGTGACAAATGCCTAAGGCAATTCACAGAGATTTCTTAGCCTTTTCACAGGTTCATCCGATAGAATATTGAAAAGCACTCAGGCGCTTGATAATAAACCGTAAAATGATGATCTAGACGAATTAATGGATGTGAGGAAGTGATAGAAATGAAGAAGCATAATATTTTTTATCTGCTTGTGATCGTGAGTTTGCTGCTTAGTGGATGCGCAGGTATCAGTCAATTAGATGCTTCAGCAGTTGTTCCCTGGGATGCAGATATGATCAATGAAGAGATGAATCCAACACTCACTGAAGGGACAGAAACCTCAACCGAAAAAAAGCTATTCATCCTTGATACCAATCAATATGAAGAATTAATTATTTCGCTGTATAAATCTGCAAGCCCATCTGTAGTCAACATCACCAGCGTGGCGTATGTTTTTAATCGTATGGTGGGTCAGCTACCCGAAGAGGGGGTGGGGTCTGGTTTTGTGTATGATAGCGAGGGGCACATTATCACCAATTACCATGTGATTGAAGGCGCAGATGAGTTGATTGTCACTTTATCGACGGGGGAGAAATATGATGCAAAAGTAGTGGGTGTGGATACGATTAACGACCTGGCTGTGCTGTCTATCGAGGCTGGGCAGGAGCTACCTGCCCCACTGTCATTGGCAGATTCGAACATGGTGGAGGTTGGTGAGACCGTTCTGGCGATTGGTAACCCGTATGGGCTCGATTGGACGTTGACAACAGGCGTGGTCAGTGCGCTGGGGCGCGTGATTGAGAGCACTGAAAGAGGTCAATACATTGCTGAAGCCATCCAGACCGATGCAGCTATTAATCCGGGCAATTCGGGTGGGCCTTTACTCAATACACAGGGTGAGGTGGTCGGAATCACGTCACAAATCATCAGCAGCAGCGGGTCGTCTGCAGGGCTTGGTTTTGCCGTATCCTCAAATACAATCCGACGGATTGTGTCGGAAATCATCGCCAATGGTTATTATCCTCACCCCTGGCTGGGTGTCGAGATGATCGATCTGACGGATTATTCGATCGCGATCCTCAAAGAAGCGGGAATGATAGTTCCCGTTGAGAGTGGGGTCTTGGTTGTGGGCGTTCAATCAGGTTCTCCCGCTGATAAGTCGGGGATCAGTTCTGGCGATCGACGCTTGCGATTTGGACCCTATATCATCCCCGTCGGCGGTGACATCATCACCGCGATCAACGGCACACCAGTCGAGAACCAACAGGATTTGATGGTCTACCTGGAAACAAAGACGAAAATTGGTGAGGTTGTGGAGCTCTCGATTCTCCGTAATGGTCAGGCGCTGACTGTTCGGGTCACCCTCACAGAACAATAACCCTTACCAAATGAGGTAGTGACACTAATGGATACGCTTTCTCAAAGGATCCGAAAATTTAACCGATTTGAACTTAAATACTTGATATCCTTGAAGCAGGCAGAGGCTCTCAAGCGAACCTTACGGGATTATATGCTTCCCGATACCTTCAGCAATGCAAGTGGTCGCTACACCGTAACCAGCCTTTACTATGACTCCCCAAAATATCGCTGCTACTGGGAAAAGGAAAATGGGGTGATGTTCCGTCGTAAACTCCGCATCCGGCACTATGATACTGGGGAGGTCATCACAGATGAAACGCCTGTCTTTGTGGAAATCAAACAACGCCTCGATCGTGTTGTTCAAAAACGGCGGGCAGTCCTGCCTTATATCGATGCCTTATATCTCTGCAATGATCGTCAGATCCCTGCCTGTGACCCTTATGATCAAGCGCTTGTTGAGGAGGTTTATGCCTTCCTCTGGCAATATAACTTGATCCCCAAAAGCATTGTGCGCTACGAGCGTCAGGCCTTCATTGGCACCATTTATGACGCTGGATTAAGGATAACATTTGATACAGATTTATCCTTTCAAGCCCACCCGCTTCACCTGCATGAGCTGCGTTCAAGCCTTCCGATGATAGCACCCAGCAGGGTTGTTATGGAGGTTAAAGTGAATGAGCGTATGCCCTACTGGCTAACGGAGTTCATTGCTGCCCACAATCTGCAAATGGTACGCATCAGCAAGTATTGTTGCAGTATTGATGCAGCCTGGAAGATGCCCCAATCGCGGCATCATGATTTGCTCGCTGAAAGCGCTCAAGAAGTTTTGTCCTCATCTTTTTCCATACCAGTTTTCTGGAAAGAAATTTGCCAATCGAGAGAAAATCAAAAATAAAGGATGCATAACATGGAAATATTCAATTTTCAAGATTTAACCAGTGAGTTTACCGTCATGGATGTTGCCCTGGTATTTATGCTCAGTTTCGCCTTGAGTGTATTTATCGGGTGGATTTATAAGATCACCCAACGTGGGGCATCCTACACCCAAAGTTTCGTCTTTACGCTTGTTATAAATGGCATGGTGGTCGCCATGGTGATGATGATTGTGGGCTCAAACATCGCCCGTGCCTTCTCGCTGGTGGGAGCACTGTCCATCATTCGCTTTCGGAATGCCCTTAAAGAGACGCGCGATGTGGGCTTCATCTTTTTCAGCATGGCGGTTGGAATGGCTGTTGGTACGCAGTTTTACACCCTCGCGCTGATTGGGACGGTTGTGATCAGCCTGTTGATCCTGCTGATGGTTCGCTTAAACTGGTTTGCCCGTGACATGGTCAGTCAAATTCTTCGGGTGCAACTCCCCAGTGATCTGTCCTACGATGGGTTGTTTGAGCGCATCTTCTTGAAATATACCCACACCTCAGAGCTGATTGCCGTTGACACGATTCAAAGCGG
>CAZWDG010000004.1:0-12426 GCA_964633075.1 uncultured Candidatus Brevefilum sp. | reverse complement strand
TCTTGAAATATACCCACACCTCAGAGCTGATTGCCGTTGACACGATTCAAAGCGGTACTATGACGGAATTGACTTATAGCGTTGGTTTAAAGAGACCAGATTATGTGGAGTCATTCCTGACTGAGATCAAAAGTCTGAACAACAATAATAAGGTCACCCTGATCGCTGGGTACAACGGGACAGACTTGTGAGATCGAGTCAATCATAAAAGAATGGAGAACAATGATCAGTAAATTAAAACGCAATCGTGTTCTTGTACTGTTGACACTCACGATCCTCTTACTCTTATTGTTTGTAGTAGGGAATTATCCCATCCTGGCATTTGGTACCAATTAGGAGATAATGACATGAAATATGGAAAAATTGTATTGGTCATGCTGATTCTTGTCATGATGATCTCAGCATGCTCTGGAGATTTATTTGAAATCACCAGAATTGAAACGGATTCTCAGGGTGAGAGCGAATCACAAGAAGAGACTGATGAACTCACGACAGCTCAAGAGGTTACCGAAAGTGTTGAAACGCTCCTATCCGGGAATTATGATTTAGATGATCTGGATGAGGATGATCTCGATGACAGTATCAATCCTGCTGATCTGACAACCATCCATCTGGAAGGCGATGCAATCAACTTCGAGGGAAATAACCTGGTGGTTGATGGGGGTGTGGCGACGATTATATCCAGCGGCGCTTACTTGATATCTGGTCAATTGACGGATGGTCAGATCGTTGTGGATACGCAAGATGCAGAAACCGTTCGATTGATCCTGAATGGCGTTGATATCCTCTCAGCGACAAGCGCACCGATCGATATTCGCAACGCAGAAAAAACAGTGATCACGCTTGCGGAGGGATCTGAAAATGTCGTGACGGATGGGAAGTCTTATGAGCTTGATGAAAATAACGAACCCAACGCGGCGATTTTCAGTAATGATGACCTGACCATCAACGGAACCGGCTCGCTTGCGGTCAATGCAAATTACAATTACGGCATAGCCAGTGATGATGACTTGAAGATCATTAGCGGCAACATAACGGTTATTTCTGTCAATGATGGCATCAAAGGGCGCGATTCCGTGACGGTTATCGATGGCGTCCTCACCATAAAAGCTGGGGGAGATGGTATACAGTCTAATAATGATGTCGATCAAAGCAAAGGGAACATTATCGTCGAGGGTGGTCAAATTGAGATCGTTACCGATCAGGATGGCATCCAGGCTGAAAACTTGCTGTCCATCAGCGGGGGTGAGATTGCTATGACCACGGGTGGGGGCAGCGGTGAGATCACCGTAGCTGATATGAGGCAAGGTTGGGATCAGGGCTTCAATCCGCAGGTTGGGGAAATGAACGTAGAAAAAGATACTGTGAGCGCCAAAGGTTTGAAAGCTGGGGCTCAACTTCTCCTTTCAGGTGGCTCGTTGCAGATGGATACTGCGGATGATGCCCTCCATTCAAATGATACCATCCAGATCAACGGGGGGACGCTAGATCTCGCTTCCGGGGACGATGGCGTTCACGCCGATACCTTGTTGGAGATCAACGGTGGGAAGGTGGCTATCAGCCAATCCTATGAGGGGTTGGAGAGCGCTGCCATCACCATCAACGCTGGGACGATCCAGATAGTTTCTGTGGATGATGGGATCAATGGGTCAAGCGGTACAGCTATTGACATGATGGGTGGGCGCCCTGGCATAGGAGGATTCGGTGCCGGGGACTGTGAACTGGCCATTCACGGGGGCACAATTCATGTTGAAAGCGGTGGGGATGGATTGGATATTAACGGCGCGATTGAGATGACAGGAGGACAGGTCATCATAAATGGCCCAACCAGCAACCAAAATGCAGCCTTTGACTATATGGGATCATTCAATATTTCTGGAGGAACTTTCGTGTCCGTGGGCAGTGCTGGCATGGCGCAAGCGCCCAGCACTGCCTCCTCCCAATATTCCTTGATGTACAATTTCGCAGATGTTCAGCCGGCGGGTACGCTCTTCCATATTGAAACCCAATCAGGGGAGGAGGTCGTCACATTTATGCCCACGAAGGCTTACCAATCCGTATTAATTTCATCTCCTGAGCTGCAGAACGGCGAAACGTATCTCATTTATTCGGGCGGAACGATCACAGGCTCAGCTGAGGGTGGATTGTATTTCGAGGGAGCATATCGTGCTGGGACTGAAGTGGATTCCGTAACTATTTCGAATGTGATCACGACGGCAGGTGCTGCCGGTGTTGGGTTGATGGGCGGTCGAGGCGGTATGCCGGGAGGAGGGTTTGGGAGTGCGCCAGAGGGGATGCCCCAAAGGATGGCATGGGAACTGGATGCGGCGACCCAATTGATCTTCGGTACCTTGTTGTTGGATGGCACTTCTATGGAAATCACTGCGGAGCAGGCAGCCGAACTTCTGCCATTGTGGGACTCCTATCAATCACTTTCATCAGATGCCACAACAACCTCTGAAGCCTTAGATGAATTGCTGACTCACATTAAGTCCGTTTTCACAAGTGAACAGGAAGAGGTAATATTCGCTTTTGACCTCCAGGATATGATGTTATGGATATCAGAGAACGGGGTGCGAAACTTTGACTTCCGTCAATATAGAGATACGACTGGATCAAATGCGATATCAAAAGCATTTCTTCCAAACCTGATGGATTATTTAGAGGAAAAGTCCGCCGATTAAGTGTCCAAGAATCATTGCTTTGACAAAATTTGGAAATCTGGTTGCTGCGGAAAGGTATTTTATGGTTAAAAAAACAAAAAATGTGATCATTAGTTCAATTTTGATCACCATGGTTGTTGTAATTTTGATATCTATGTCTGGTTGCAGTGGGTTTGCCCAGGCTGCTGAGCAATTGAACTTTGATAACCAGAAATCAGAAAATATTGAGGCTGATCAGATTCGAACGGCTGCATGGACATCAGAGACACACAGTACCGAAGTTGAGCCAAATTATGAGGTCGTCTTCCCACAGGATTCTGTCAACCGGATTGATATTATCATCACAGAAGAAAATTGGGAGATGATGATATCAGACATGACTGAAATGATGGGGGAGTTTGGGAGTGGGGGTGGCATGGGCATGCGACTGGGTGGTCACTTTCAGGGCGATGTTCCCCCAGATTTTCCGGAAGGGAATTTGCCACGAAAGTCCTTTGGCAACGAAGTGCCTGAAGGGGAAATTCCTCAAATGCCTGGGGGAGGGGAACCACCTGAAGATGTGCTGCCAAACGAATCACCCGAGGGGAGGGGGATTCCTGATGATGGGAGGCGCTCCCCTGGAGGTGATTTTAGGGAAAGACCTGGTGACGGTGGTTTCAACATGGATTTGACGGATGAAAACCCGGTGTGGGTCACAGCGACCATCAAGTTTGATGGGGATGTTTGGGAACATGTTGGCATCCGCTTTAAGGGTAATTCTTCCCTGAAAAGTGCCTGGTCTTCAGGGAACTTAAAAATCCCATTCAAGCTGGACTTTGATCAGTTTGAGGATGACTACCCGGAGACCGAAGATCAACGATTTTATGGATTCAAACAACTTTCACTGTCAAATAACTTCAGTGATGATTCTTACCTGCGAGAAAAGGTGACAGCAGATATTTTTCGAGAATTTGGCGTCGCATCCGCCCATACAGCATTTTATGAGGTGTATGTCGATTATGGGGAAGGATCAGAGTACTTTGGCCTCTACACGATGGTTGAAATGGTTGAGGACACCGTGATTGAGGAACAGTTTTCCGACAGCAGCGGCAACCTCTATAAACCTGACGGCACTGGGGCTACTTTTGCTGAAGGCAGCTTCAATGAAGAATCTTTTGATAAGGAGACCAATCAGGAAGAATCCGATTACGATGATATTCATGCCCTCTTCCAGGCTTTGCATGTAGAAAACCGCCTAACTGATCCTGAGGCATGGCGGAAAGGATTGGAATCTGTTTTTGATATTGACACCTTTCTACGCTGGCTGGCGGTGAATACTGTGGTTCAAAACTGGGATACTTACGGCGTCATGAGTCACAATTACTTCCTCTATACAGATCCTGCCACTAATCTTGTCACCTGGATCCCCTGGGACAATAACATGTCACTCTCTGGATCTGGGACGAGAGGCGAAACACTTTCACTTAGTTTAGATGAGGTCTCCGAGCGCTGGCCGTTGATCAGGTTCTTGATGGATGATCCTGTGTATCAGGCACAATATGAAGGCTATCTTGAGGAAGTGGTGGAGACTATTTTCTATCCCGAAAAAATGACAAACCTCTACACCGCTTACCATGATCTCATTTCATCTTCTGTACTGAAAGAAACGGAGGAAGCCACTACAATGCGATCAAAATCCGCATTTGAAAATAGCCTTCAGGAACTCATTGATCAAGTCTATGAACGTACGCAAGCTGTAAAGGATTATCTGGCGGACTGATCAGGCTCTCCAAAACGCTTCATTTTCCCATCAAAAAAGGCTGCCCTGTTCTGGGCAGCCTGACCATTCACTAGTACACTATTCACCATTCACGGGCGTGCTTTACGCCTCTCGAAATTCCCCTTCCACGACATCTTCCTCATCTTTACCGGGCTCAGCCTCTGAGGCTTGTCCTGAGCTCTGAGGCGCTTCAGCTTGCTGATAAGCCGCCTGCCCAATCGCTTGCAGATCGGATTGTAAGGCTTCGATCAACCGCTGGATGCGGGCTTTATCATCGCCTTGAATGGCTTCGCGCAGGTCTTTGACTTTGCTTTCGACATTATTTCGTTGATCAGAGGGGATTTTGTCGCCCAGATCCTTGAGCAGCTTCTCTGCCTGGTAGGCGATGGCATCGCCGTTGTTCTTGAGCTCGATCAGCTCTTTGCGTTGTTCATCCGCAGTCCGGTTCCTGGATGCTTCTTCCACCATTTTTTCGATATCGTCTTTGTTGAGGTTGGTGGATGCGGTGATGGTGATCTTTTGCTCCTTGCCCGTCGCCTTATCTTTGGCGGCCACGTCCAGGATGCCATTGGCATCGATATCGAAAGTTACTTCAACCTGAGGGATGCCCCGTGGCGCTGGTGGGATGCCATCCAGACGGAAGCGACCCAGGGTCATGTTGTCCGCCGCCATCGAGCGTTCACCCTGCAGGACGTGCACATCGACTGAGGTCTGGTTATCTTCAGCAGTGGAGAACACTTCGGTTTTCTTAACCGGGATGGTTGTATTGCGTTCGATCAAAGTGGTCATGATGCCACCCAGGGTTTCGATGCCCAGAGAGAGCGGGGTCACGTCCAGCAAGAGCACATCCTTGACATCGCCAGCCAGCACACCAGCTTGAATCGCTGCACCGACCGAGACCACTTCATCAGGGTTGACGCCCTTATTGGGCTCCTTCCCACCGGTCAGATCACGAACCAGGTCCTGGATCATGGGCATGCGCGTGGCACCGCCCACGAGGACCACCTCATCGATTTTATCGACGGTCAGGTTGGCGTCTTTGATCGCCGCATGGAAAGGACCACGCGCTCGATCCACCAGGTGCGATGTCATCTTCTCAAATGTCGCCCGGTTGAGCTTGAGCTGTAAGTGTTTTGGTCCGCTGGCATCCGCTGTGATATAGGGCAGATTGATTTCTGTCTCCATCACGGAGCTCAATTCGATCTTAGCCTTTTCAGCCGCTTCTCGCAGGCGTTGTAAAGCCTGGCGATCCTGGCGCAGGTCAATGCCTTGTTGCTTTTTGAATTCATCCGCTGCCCAATTGACGACTACCTCATCCCAATCATCGCCTCCCAGGTGGGTATCACCGTTGGTGGCTTTGACCTCGATCACACCGTCTCCCACCTCCAGCAGGCTGACATCAAAGGTACCGCCGCCGAGGTCAAAGACGAGGATGATCTCGCTTCCCTTCTTGTCCAGGCCATAAGCCAGGGCCGAAGCTGTGGGCTCGTTGATGATGCGCATGACTTCCAAACCGGCGATCTTGCCAGCATCCTTAGTCGCCTGGCGCTGGCTGTCGTTGAAATAAGCCGGGACGGTGATCACGGCGCGCGTCACGGGTTCTCCCAGGTAAGCTTCCGCATCCACCTTGAGTTTTTCAAGGATCATGGCGGAAATTTCCTGTGGCGTATAGGTCTGGTTTTTGATCGGGATATGGACCCGAGCATCGCCAGCTGGTCCCTCAACAACTTTAAAAGGTACCATCTTACGTTCGGATTCGACTTCATCATAGCGCCGCCCCATAAAGCGTTTGATGGAAAAGATGGTATTTTCTGAATTTACCACGGCCTGGCGTTTGGCTGAAACCCCAACCAGGCGCTCACCGTTCTTATTAAAAGCGACAACAGAGGGGAGGAGGCGAGAGCCTTCCGCGGTGGGAATCACTGTGGCAGTGCCGCCTTCAACCACTGAAACAACACTGTTGGTTGTCCCTAAATCAATTCCAATTATTTTTGACATATTACATACTCCTCAATTTAATTCCTATTTATTCTGAGTATGAGGATACTAAGGAATTCATAGAAGATCGTTAACACAGTGTTGGATTTATGTAAGTTTGGGTTTTTGAGGAGAAAATTTAGGGTGATTCTTTATGAGAGTCTTTTTCTTGTGCCTTTAACCGTCGACTACGGAGGATTAAAGTCAGCACATAAACCAGCAGCAGGCCAAGGATGACGACAAAGCCCAGGATCATTTCGTTTAAGGTATCCACAGGCATCTTATTTCACCTCCTGATCATTTTGAAATTCAGCTTTGGCAAGCAGGAATCGGTGCCAGATCAGGGCTGCCAGCAGGACCGTGAAGGTAACAAGGCTGGCTACGAAAGCAAACAGCATGCGGGGGGACATGTTGAAGGCTGATCCACCCTCACCGCCAGTGGCGATTACGACTGGGTGAATGGTGCGAAACAGTCGGATCGAGAAAAAGGTCAGGGGAACCGTCACCACCCCTACAATGGCATATACGGCGCCCAGGCGGGCTTTCGCCTCCGGCGTATCCAAACCGCCCCGCAGGATGAAATAAGCCAGGTAGATCAATTCCATGATGGCTGTGGTGGTCAGGCGTGGGTCCCACACCCACCAGGTGTTCCAGATAGGTTGCGCCCAGATCATCCCGCTGAGGATGGCGATCAAGCCAAAAACCAGGCCCACCTCGATCGCCGATAGGGAAAGCCAATCCCAGCACAGCTTGCGGGAGCTCAAATAACCAACGCCAGCACCCGCTGCCAGGATGAAACTGAGCATGCCCGCCCAGGCCGAGGAGACGTGGAAATAAAACACTTTTTGGACCGGTCCCATGACGATTTCCGTAGGGGTGAAGAACAGGATCAGGACCAGGGTCGCTGGGATCAGGATCAGGGAAAGGAGATCCAGGATGAGCAATGCCGATGGTTTTTTGGACAAAATCATTCCTCCAGGATGGTTTCGAAAAGTAGCAAGCCGGCGGCGCTGAACAGGATGTTGCACGCCAGCAGTAAGTAGATCCAGCTTTGCAGATCGCCGAAGCTTTGACCGGCCAGCAGTCCACGGCTGGCCTCAACGGCGGCGATCAGGATGGGCAGGGCCAGGGGATAGAGCAAGATGGGGAGCAGGACATCGCGTGTGCGGGTCTGGATGCTGAGGGCGGCCAACAGTGTGCCTAAGCCGGTGTAGGCGCCCACGCCGAGCAAGATGACCAGGAGCAGCGCGGGGTTGAGCATATTTTGCCGGTAAAACAGGCTGAAAACCGGCAGCAGGATCAACGCCACCAGGGTCGTAAAGGCAAAATTAGCCAGGGCTTTGCCGAAGAAGATGGCTGAGCGGTCGGCTGGCGCCAGCAACAGGCCATCCAGGGCGTTGTTCTCCCGCTCGAGGCTGACGCTGCGATTCAACCCCAGCGTGGAGGCAAAAGCCAGCGAGACCCATAACAAGCCTGACGCTAACCCTGCTTGCAGGTCCGGGGAGAGTTGCAGGGCGAAATTGAAGAGAAAAACGACCAGCAGGGCAAATACCAGCATGACCGGGACGCCCTGCCTCCCGCGCCATTCAACCTGGACGTCCTTGCGAAAGACCTGCCAGATAATTTTGAAATACTGCAAGAAGGCTTTCATACGCCCTCCTGCAGATAGGCTTGCAGCGTTGGCGTTTCTGGTAAACGCGCAACAGGGATATGGTGGCTAATCCGGCCATCTTGGAGCCAGGCGATATGGGAGGCGATCTTGATCAACCGTCCTGGTCGGTGGGCTGCCAGGAGGATCACACGCCCTGGTCCATGCAGGCGCTGCAGCTGTCCATCTAAATGGCGGGCGGCCTCTTGATCCAAACCGGTATAGGGCTCATCAAATAAGAGGATGCGTGGGTCATGCAGCAGGGCACGGGCAAGGGCGAGGCGCTGCTGCATCCCCCGTGAAAAGGTGCGCACAGGTTTGTGTTGGTGTGCGATTAGTCCTGCAGAGCGGATGGCTTCTTCAATGCGTGCTTCTGGCTGTGGGCATCCATAGAGGCGCGTGTAATGACGCAGGTTCTCCACAGCGGTCAGGTCATTGTAGAGCATCGGCAGGTGACCGACATAGCCGATCAACCGCCGCTGCTCGGGACTGTGCAAGATTAATGGGTGCCCGATATGGATTTCGCCCGCGTTGGGTTTAACGAGAGATGCCAAAATACGCAATAAGGTGGTTTTCCCCGAGCCATTGGCGCCCACCAGGACGCAAAAAGCGCCGTCCTCAACGGTCAGGGATAATTGATCCAATACCGGTTGATAATGATAGCGTTTAACCAACCCGCGGATCAGGATCTGGACTGAGTCAGTCTCGGTCTCTTGTGGCATGGTGAGTCAATTATAAAGCATGGTCGTGGGATGGGTCAGGATTGTGGAGGAGTATGATTTTGAGGTGGAATACTTTCACCTCAGATAGATGCTTAGGATTCTGATGTCTTTGCACTGGGAAAGGGGCTGCATTCATTTTACAGCGATGGGTTGATCAGGCTTAGGAGTTCAGCCGCCTGTTTCTTCTTCGCTTCAATCAGAATCTGATGTTCAACCGTGCCTGTACCTTCCCTGACCTTCTTTTCAAGTTCCTTGATCTCTTTTAACAGCGCCTAGTATTGAATTTCGTAAATCTTAATGCGATTGAGGCTATCTTCGCGCTTTTCGGCGTCGGCAAAAGGCCTGCTGAGGATGTAGCCAATCGTCAGGACGATCAGGAGAATGATGATGATCAATAATAGATCCATAAAAAGGTCTCAGAATTTTTTTAAAAAGCTGCTCATGTCATTTTTATCACAAAGGGCACGCATATAATAGTATCTCATCAAAACGATTTTGTCAGGTTGTATGATTTGAGAGGGTTGAAAAGCATACCAAATCAAATTTTGATTGGACCGTCGGGGCGACACCTGTCTTCGTAACCTCGACGCTTTGTGCGTCGCCCCTAGTTAGTCTGACACGATCTGTGAATGGAGCGTGTATCAGAGACATGAATGATAAGTCAGTAATCATCATTCTTCAAACGTAACAGATCGCCGACATGGTTAAGAAGTCATTTTTCGATGGGAGTGAATCAGCCTCGGTGTATAATCTGTATTGATTCTGAACATCGACAAAAACATGGCAAAGTGGCACGTTATGTACTCGTTTGATGCTCTCCCAATTTAACCAGGAGAAAATTTCATGCAGCACAAAATGCGAATGGCGTTCCTCTTAAATCCAAGGTTTCAAGTGGCAACTACGTGGGCTTGGAATATAATCGGCACGTTTGTGATTGCCGCTATAGTAACGTTTGCCTTGCCCCAAAATATCGCACTCGATCGATCAGCGCTGACGCAACAACCATCCCTGGCATTGATTCCCATCTTTTCCGAAGTCATTCTCGTTGGCCTTCTCCCAATCGTCTTCTCCATACTTCGAAGGGACAAAGCAGCTGAATATGGCATCACGGGTAAAAGACTGCTCGTTAGCCTGGTGCTGTCAGTGGTCACGGTTCTGGTCTATTTTGCCTACTTGTCTATTCGAGCCGGGTATTTCACCACGAGCGTTCAGTTGCCAGGTCTGCATCAACCGACAATTGGCAATGCTCTATTCGCACTCCTGGGGCTGGCAGCATACGGTCCTCTCGAGGTTTTTTTCGTTGTGTGGTTGATCCACAACACTGATCGCATATTCAAAACTGAAGCTAAAATTTGGTCATGGGGTCTCCTTCTTACAATTGCCATTTATGGGCTCTTGCATTCGTTCTCACAAGGGGCGCACTCGCTCGTTATCGCTGCGGAGATGTTAGTCCTGGGCTTGATATTCAAGAGCACACACAACTCCATCGGCCCGATGCTAGCCTTTATGTTCATGAATGAATATGCTTGGTTCCTGGCAAGAGTGTTTTTGCCTTAGGCTTGCTTGCTTTTTCCGTGCATCCAACGCCGGCTCCAACGGACAGCAGTTGCACCGCGGCGTGCTGGCGTGATTTCCCAGAAATACGCCAAAATGGATGAGGAGTCTCGTGCGTCCCGCTGCTGCTACTAGGCCATACCGTCGGACGGTGGTACCGCAGCATTATTGACACAACATGGAAGGAGGTTCATGTCAGTACATTTCACCATACAACGAGTCTCTCGTCATAAAATCAATGTTGATCAAAGTTGGTATAGAAGGAGCAAGATGATGAAGAAATGGTATCAGGAAGACTGGCTCTTCACAATTGAGGTATTGCGCGTCGGAAAGGAGAACACGGCTGAGGAATGCCGTCTTGGCGTCGAACCAGGTGATACTTTCACCTGCACCTACGAAACGCCCGCAGGCTTTTGCCCGACTTCGTTTATCAAGATATTTCCGAGCATGGAGGTTGTCAGGTGTGGGGGTGATCTGCAAAATCTTGGTGGAATTGGCCCCAGCGAGATGACATTTCTATGCCCGGATGGTGCGGTTCTCTTTAGAATAACGGGTACGCAAATAACTGAATAGCATAGGAGGCAAAAGATCAAAATCCCCAATGGAAAGCGGATACACACCGATTATCCCTGAACATTTTCATCCTCTTGCATGAATCCGAGGCAGGTAAGCTAAGCCGCTAGTCGCCCTATTTGTCAAAGGATTACGAGGAGACCACCTATGAAACAGGAAATCAGTATCACACAACCAGAGTATCTGATCGAAGATTGGCCAGGCAAATATGATGTCTTCTCCTGGCTTGAATACATCGTCACCATCCCCAATCCCATCTTTTTCGTCACGACAAGGAAAACAAATGGCGCCCCGAATGCCAATCTGAATGCGTGGGGATTTCTAATTGGAGAAAAGGGCAATTACTCATCCCTGATGGCAGTTCTGGATAGCTCGCATACCTACGAAAACATTCTACGGGAAGGCGAGTGGTGCCTTGGCTTTCCATCTTTTCAATACTATCCTCAATGTTTCGAGACGATTCGTCTCAACTTACCCGACAACGATGAAATTACCGAGTCAGGTTTCACCGTCGAGTTGCCAAAGCATGTCCAGGCTCCGCGCATTGCTGAATGCTTGATCAACCTGGAATGTCGTCTGGTGTGGCACCGTCCGCTTTACGAAAACAGCCCTTGGCATCTTTTCGTTGGACGCGTGTTACATCTGGCGATGGATGACTCTGTGATGCTACCTGATCCGGCAGAGCGGATGCGGATCATGGCGCTGATGTACAATATCAGGAGTACCGTCCATCCACTGACCGGGGAGCAATATGGTCCCAATACGCTGGGGCTACTGAGCAGGGTGGAAGATATATTCGGTCAACAAGACGATCGGAAAGACGGCAGCTAACACTGACTTCAACGGATGGGGTTATAAGTGCCAAGGTGCGAAGTTAACCTTTGTGTAACCACCCTAGATGGAGAGATATATTCGTCCTTTTAGACCGTGAACCAAAATGCGTTTATGTGGAGATGGTTTTGATTATCCAAAAAAGATAGGATCATCAGATTAGTTTTCGGGGACTTTTTCCTGTTCGAGCAATTTGTCAAAGGTCGATTCACGCAATTTTCGAACTAAGTTCGCTTGTGCCTCACTCCAGACTTTGTGGATGGGGCAACTATCACCGAAAGCACAAATGCCTGGGTCAACCACACAATCATTCAGAGTGATAGGGCCGTCAATGGCTTCCACCACATCCAATAAGGAGATATCTTCTGGTTTGCGCGCCAAGGACACACCGCCGCGTGCGCCGCGGGAGGTGTGAATCAAGCCGGCGATGGAGAGTTGCGAGATGATTTTCGCCAAAAAAGAAGGGGGGATTTCCATCTTTTCTGCGATTTGGCTGGTGGCGGCTCTCTGGTTGGGTTCGAGGCGCGCCAGAAAGAGCATGGCTCGAAGGGCGTAATCTGCCTGACGTGTAATTTGCATAAGAAAAACTCGCTTCTATAATTTTATTTCGAGCGATGCAGCTTTCTTTGAGAAACAAGACAGGTGCATCATGGATAATTATTTTCTACCATTTAGATAGAATTTAGTGTTATTACCTAT
>CAZWDG010000003.1:0-24736 GCA_964633075.1 uncultured Candidatus Brevefilum sp. | reverse complement strand
TTATCGGACCATATTCTTACCCTGGATGAGTATCGCTGCCGGCTGGGCGATCACCTACGCCAAACAAGTCAGGGATCTTTGGTTACGGCGTCTCTTGTTGATTGAAGGGATCTTCCTGGCATTCTTCACCGTTTGGTATGTAAGTCGCTACTACAGAATAATCCCCCGTTTGGAATTTTATCCCATGATTGGGGTCATCCTGTTTTTAAGCCTGGTTGTGATCGTGGGAGGAGTGCTGCGAGATCGGCGTCACAAGCGTAATGGAAAAGACCAGATATCATCTTCGGAATCATGATTGGTTTGCCTTTGATATCATGTCCTTAATAGTTGATCTCCTTGACCATTACGGCAAGGAGATTATAATTCATTTATTGAAATTATGAAGAAGATTGACCTGCGAAACGATAATTTTATCGAACTGGCCTTACTCGACGCAATCCGGGAAGCCCCCGATATTTCCCAGGCGAAATTGGCTCAAGATCTGGGTGTTGCCATCGGGACAGTGAACTTGTACCTGAGACGTTTTGTTGAGAAAGACTTGATCAAGGTTGATCGTGTTAGGCGCAGGAAATTACGATATATGATCACCCTAAATGGTGATGAACGGCGAAAAGCGTTGACCTCAGCCTATCTTGATCAATCTTTTAGCCTGTACCGTCAGGTTCGCCAGCAGGTCAGGCAGTTATTGAGGGAGCTCGAGGAAAAAGGCTTTGACGCTGTGCGTATTGAGGGAAACGGGGATATCGTTGATGTTTGTCGGTTGACCTGTATCGAGGAGGACAAGGTAATCACGGAAAATACCAGTGCCCCCGCCCTGATTGTGGACGACCTGGAGTTACGGCTGGAATTAGGGCCATTAATTGAATTTAAATAGTTGAGGTGTCATGGTTGATGTTTTAGATTGGGCAAAAAAGAATATATGTGTGACAGGGGGTGCAGGATTTCTTGGCACGCATTTAATTGAGGCATTACGCATGCGTGGGGCTCAGAACATTTTTATTCCCACCATTGAAAAGTATGATCTTGTGCAGCGAGAGGATATTCAGCGAGTCTTGGCGGATGCAGACCCGGACGTGATCATCCATCTGGCGGCTCATGTAGGGGGGATTGGCGCCAATCGTGAACATCCGGCTGAGTTCTTTTATGACAACCTGATGATGGGGGTTCAGTTAATGCACGAAGCCTATCTGGCAGGTGTGGAAAAATTTGTCGCCATTGGCACGGTATGTGCTTACCCAAAATTTACCCCCGTGCCCTTTAAAGAAGATGATCTGTGGATCGGTTACCCGGAGGAGACCAATGCCCCTTATGGGCTGGCAAAGAAGATGTTGCTGGTTCAGTCCCAGGCTTATCGCGATCAGTACGGCTTTAACAGCATTTTCCTCCTGCCTGTGAACCTGTACGGCCCGGGTGATAATTTTGATCCCCGCAGTTCTCACGTGATCCCTGCATTGATCCGTAAATGTTTTGAGGCACAGGAAAAAGGGGAGGATCATATTGTGGTGTGGGGGGATGGTTCCCCCACACGGGAATTCATCTATGTCACAGATGCTGCTCGAGGGATTGCGCTTGCTACGGAACGTTTTAATAAATCCATCCCAGTCAATCTTGGTTCTGGTTTTGAAATCAGCATCAAAGACCTGGTAGAGAAAATTGCCTGGATGATAGGATTTGAGGGTGATTTGGTTTGGGATACCAGCAAACCGAATGGTCAGCCAAGGCGTGCCCTTGATACCAGCCGTGCAAAACTTGAATTTGGCTTTGAAGCCCAAACGGATTTTGATGAAGGCCTGCAAAAGACGATCGACTGGTATCGACAGCACAGGAAATAACCCAGAGATCTCATGGAAAACGCCCATCCCAAGGAAAGCCAACTTCCTGTTACCTACCTTCGCCCAGCGAAGGGCTGGTTGTCGATGGATCTTGGTGAATTATGGCGTTATCGTGAGCTGATCTATTTCCTCACCTGGCGTGATATCAAAGTGCGTTATAAACAAGCGGTGTTGGGGGTGGGTTGGGCGGTCTTACAGCCCTTGCTCACGGTGCTGATCTTCACAGTCATCTTTGGTATCTTACTAAAAACCCCCTCACAAGGCCTGCCCTATCCCCTGTTTGCTTTGTCTGCTTTGCTTCCCTGGCAGCTCTTTGCAACAGCCTTGCAGCGCTCAAGCGTCAGCCTGGTGGGTAATGCCAATTTGATCACGAAAATTTATTTCCCAAGGCTGGCCATTCCCCTGTCCACCGTACTAGCAGCCCTGGTGGATTTTGGGGTTTCGTTTATCGTCTTGCTGATGGTGATGATTTATTATGGTGCCTGGCCGGGTTGGCGTATTTTGTGGATCCTGCCCATTGTTTTATTGACGCTGGTCACAGCGCTTTCAGTTGGGTTATGGCTTTCAGCTTTGAATGTGCAATACCGCGATATTCAGCACATGGTGCCATTCATCATCCAGGTCTGGATGTATGCTTCGCCAATCGTCTACCCAATTGAGACGATCCCAGAGGGTTTGTGGCGGTCTTTATATGGGCTCAATCCAATGGTAGGCGTAATCCAGGGCTTTCGCTGGGCACTCCTGGGAGGGAACCCTCCGGATCTCACCATGGTCGTTTCCATGGGTGTGGTATTGATTTTGTTAATCACCGGCGTTTATTATTTCCGGCGAATGGAAAAAACCTTCGCCGATGTGGTTTGATATCGATGCCAGATTTAGCCATCCGTGTTGAGAATATTTCCAAGCGCTATCGCATTGGCGTATTGCAAAGCCGCCCGGATACCCTCCGTGATCTCGTGTTGGATAAAATCCATCGGGTGGGACATTTTCTAAGCCGAAGGGCAAAGAACAGCTATGAAAGTCCTTCCCATATTTGGGCGCTGAAGGATGTGTCTTTTGACGTGACACGCGGCCAAGTTTTGGGGATTGTCGGCAAGAATGGCGCCGGGAAGAGCACGCTCTTGAAGATCCTTTCCCGCGTCACCGATCCAACGGAGGGTTACGGCGAGATACGCGGCAGGGTCGGTTCGCTGTTGGAAGTTGGCACAGGTTTTCATCCCGAACTTTCCGGGCGAGAAAATATCTATCTCAATGGTGCCATCCTTGGGATGCGGCGTGAGGAGATCGACCGGAAATTTGATGAAATTGTCGATTTTTCCGAAGTTGGAAAGTTTATTGATACACCGGTTAAGCGTTTTTCAAGTGGGATGTATTTACGGTTGGCTTTTGCGGTTGCTGCCCATTTGGAACCAGAAATCCTGGTTGTTGATGAGGTTTTGGCGGTGGGGGATGCCGAATTCCAGCGCAAATGCCTGGGGAAGATGAATGATGTCGCCCAGGAGGGGCGCACGGTTTTATTTGTGAGCCATAATATGTCCGCCATTTTACGGCTGACGCAAGAGACCATTGTCCTCGACGAGGGCAGGATTGTCATGCGAGGCCCCACACCGCAGGCGGTGGATCATTACTTAAATATGGGATTGACCAAGCAGGGGGAACGTTTTTGGCAGCAGGGATCAGGTGAGGGTGAATCGGGACCCTTTCAACCGGTGGCATTGCGGGTGCTCAATCTAAAAGGGGAAGTTGCGGATACGGTTAACGCTGTTGATGGTTTTGACATTGAGCTAGAATACCGTCTCGATTCGGCGATCAGCGGTTTGAGGGTGGGATTGTATATGCTGACCACCCGCGGTGAATATGTCTTTACCAGTTTTGATACGGATGATCCCGGTTTATTTGAGACGTTTAGCGAGCGACCAGCTGGTCGCTATATCAGTCGATGTACCATCCCGCCATATTTAATGAATGAAGGACGGTTTGTCCTGGGGGTTAATGCAAGCTCCTATCGCATTCGGCGTTTCTTCCAGGATGATAAAGCCCTGACTTTTACGGTGGACGCAACGGGTGCACCTGGTACGCACTGGCCAGAACCACGTGTGGGGCCGATTCGCCCCAAATTAGATTGGACAATTAAGAAGATAGAAAAATAGGCTATGGATCGAAAAAGACTGAAGCATATTTTAGGACAATTACCCTTAACTGCTGAACTGTACTGGCATTTGATCCAGCGCCATAAACCCTGGCAGGCTCATTTTAATTTAGATTTTCTTGACTCTGCCCTGCCAGAGGCGGTTGAACAGGCGGAGGCTTTTGTGGGGCTTAACCCCCCGAGGAAAAAAGTTTTCATTTTTGCTTCACTGCATTACTGGATTGAATTTTCAACCCTGTTGGGTGTTATTTTAGCAGGAAAGGGACATGATGTTACGCTTTCCTTCTTACCCTATGCTGATTGGGATAAACCCATCGAGAAATTTGACCTACGACGCCAAAATTTATATGCGCGGCAGGTGTTGAGCAAAGCAAGTTCGTTGTTGAGGATTCAATCTCTGCTGGATGTCACCCCCTTTTCTCGAAATTTGCCGACGGCGTTAGTCAAAGCTGTTGAAGAAGTCAGCACTTTTGACGCACAATATACGTTGCAAGTGGAAGATGTCAATCCTGAAGAGGAGATTTATCAATTACGTTATGAACGCAATCTGGAAGCAGCCCAAAATGCGCGAGCATGGCTAGCCGCGCATCCACCGGATGTTGCCATCATCCCCAATGGCACCATTCAGGAAATGGGCGTTGTTTACCGGGTTGCTCGCCACCTCGGGATTCCGACCGTGACTTTTGAGTTCAGTGATCAACGTGAACGGATCTGGCTGGCGCAAAATTTTGAGATTATGCAGCACAATACTGATGACCTTTGGAAGGCAAAAGGGGAAATTCCCCTGGATGACGCTCAGATGGAACGCTTACATGAGCTTTTCTCAGCGCGACAGGATGCAAGAACATGGGAAAATTTTGCCAGAAAATGGCAGGATACACCGGCCGAAGGTGGTGATGCTGTTCGGAGTAAATTAGGTTTGGATGCGCGCCCGGTCGTCTTGTTGGCTACCAATGTCTTGGGCGATAGCTTGACACTTGGGCGTCAGGTCTTCAGCAGGACCATGGCGGAGTGGATTGAACGGACGATCGAATATTTTTCTGAACGCGAGGATGTTCAGCTGGTGATACGAGTGCACCCTGGAGAAACCCTGACACATGGAACGTCCATGGTGGATGTGGTCGAAGCGAAGTTGGGCGAAATTCCTTCCCACATTCACTTGATCAACCCCGCTGAAAAGATTAACACCTATGACATCTTGGGGATCACCCAGCTCGGTTTGGTCTATACAACGACTGTTGGTCTGGAAATGTCGATGCGCGGCATCCCGGTCATCGTTGCAGGACAAACCCATTACCGTGAACGTGGTTTTACCTATGACCCCCTCAGCTGGGAAGCCTATTTTGATTTGCTTGATCGGTCCTTAAACAATTTGGAAGCTGCCTGGTTAACCCAGGAGCAAGTTGAACTCGCCTGGCGATATGCCTACCTGTTTTTCTTTGCCTTTCCCAAGCCATTCCCCTGGCATATCCTGGATTTAAAGGAGGATCTCGTCTCCCGTCCTCTCGCATTTGTATTGGGGGAGGAGGGCAGGGCACGTTATGATGAGACCCTTGAAAATCTTATTGACATACCCTTGAAATGGTGATGCATGTCATAATAATAATGAATCCTGAAAATCTATGCATGAAGAGAATGTAAAAAAAACCGTCCGTGAATTTTATGACAGTGTTGGGTGGCAGAAGGTCAGCGAAGATTGCTTCCAGAATGCCCAATATGAAGATCTGCGACCTGTCTCCAGGGACTATATTCACCGCTGTCACATGCGGGTCAAGCGTCACCTGGCGCCAGAGGGACGCTATCTCCTGGATGCAGGATCTGGACCTGTGCAGTATCCTGAATATTTGACCTATTCTGAGGGCTACCAGGCGCGAGTGTGCATGGATATCTCAATCGTTGCCTTGCAGGAAGCGCGAAAGCATTTAGGCAGCCATGGCATGTATGTGGTAGGTGATGTGGTCCATTTGCCTTTCAAGTCAGATTCTTTTGATGGGATTGTCTCATTGCATACGATTCATCATGTTCCAATGGAAGATCAGCTTCCAGCCTACGAAGAACTCCATCGTGTGTTAAACCCTGGCAAATCGATGGTTGTGGTCAATGGTTGGACAAAAGCCATTTTAATGACCCGTTTGGCTGGGTTTATGCAATTCATGCAGGAATTTCGGGGATGGTGGCTGCGAAAAGTTAAGAGTCAGGAGCATGAAACAGATCAGGAGAGTGAGAACCAGGAATCTTCCCAGGAAGCAACGGGTTCTCAAAAATCAGCACCCGATGGGACATTTGTGCATAAAATCGATGCGGAATGGTTGACAGCAGCCCTGGTGGATCGGATGCCACATCAAATCCTTGTTTGGCGCAGTGTCAGCGTGTCTTTTCTCCGCGCTGTGATTTATGCCGATTGGGGCGGTCGTTTTTGGTTAAACGTGTTGTTTTGGCTCGAGGAACGCTTTCCGAAGTTACTTGGGCGGATTGGGCAATATCCCTTGATTGTGATTTGCAAGACCCCTATCAAGGAAAATGCGTCAAGGGAGACAACTACAGTATAATTTGAGCATATTTTCCAGGAGAACAACATGGATTGGACAGATAAAAAAATATTGGTGACCGGTGGAACGGGGTCCTTTGGCAAGAAATTCGTAGAAGTGATGATGGCGGAGTATCATCCCGCCAGGTTGATCGTTTACAGCCGAGATGAATTGAAACAGCATGAGATGCGACTGGCTGGTTTTGATCATCCCAACCTGCGCTATTTTATCGGAGATGTGCGCGATCTCCCCAGATTGCGCAGGGCGTTCAATGGCATTGATATGGTTGTTCACGCTGCAGCACTCAAGCAGGTGCCAGCTTGTGAATATAATCCCATGGAAGCGATCAAGACCAATATACTTGGCAGCAGTAATGTGGTGGATGCAGCGCTCGATGCTGGGGTTAAGAAAGTCTTAGCGCTCAGCACTGATAAAGCGGTCAACCCTGTCAACCTGTATGGTGCCACCAAGCTTGCCGCGGAAAAATTAATGATCCAAAGCAATGCCTACGCTGGCGGGATGACAACCCGTTTTAGCTGTGTACGCTATGGGAATGTGGTGGGCTCTCGGGGGAGCGTGGTACCCATTTTTATCAAACAACGTGAGGCTGGCGAAGTGACGCTTACTGATGAGCGTATGACCCGATTTTGGATTTCACTGGATCAAGGGGTGCGTTTTGTTATCCGGTGTATTGAAGAAATGCATGGGGGCGAGGTGTTTGTGCCTAAGATTCCCAGTATGAGGATGATTGATTTAGCCAAAGCTATTGCCCCTAAGGCAAAGGTCCGCATCATAGGGATTCGTCCTGGAGAAAAACTTCATGAGGTATTGATCTCAGAAGATGAAGCGCGCACAACTGTTGAATTAGAGGACATGTATGTTGTCCAGCCGGCAGCTGCATTGTGGTTTGGTCATTATTGGTCCGAAATTGGGCAACCGTTACCTGAAAATTATCACTATGCCAGCGATAGTAATTCCGAGTGGCTGACCCTTGAAGATATCCAGGGGATGATCTCGCCCATCAAGGCGACGTTTACAGAAGAATGAGGTGAGGATGCGTCTGCTTGTGACAGGTGCGACCGGGCTGTTGGGTTTAAATTTGAGTCTACTGGCAGCGGCGCAAGGACATAGGGTTACAGGCTTGGCACATTCCCGGAATCTGAGAGGGATCCCCTTTGATCTGAAGCGGCTTGATTTGCGTCAGGTGGAAGAAGCCCTTTCGATCATACAGGCTGCACAGCCCGAAGCGATCATTCATTGTGCTGCTATTGCTAATATCGATGCGGCTGAAAATGCCTATCAGGAAACCTTTCAGTTAAATGTTGAAATTCCCGGGATTTTGGCGGAGGCAGCCGAAAATTGGGGGATCCCCTTCGTTCACATCTCAAGTGATGCGGTTTTTGATGGTGAAAAGGGAGACTATGTGGAAACCGACCCTCAAAATCCCCTGAGCTTATACGCTCAGACGAAACTGGCCGGGGAGCAGGCGGTTCAAAGAGCATACCCCAGCGCATTAATTGTCAGGGTGGTCTTTTTCGGTTGGAGTCTTTCAGGAAAGCGCAGTTTATCGGAATTCTTTTTCAATCACCTGCAGTCAGGTCATTCTGTCAATGGTTTTGTGGACACCTTTTTCTGTCCGCTCTATGCAGAAGATTTGGCGGCGACATTATTGGAGATGCTGGCGGCTGGATTAACCGGGGTTTATCATGTGACCAGCCCTGAGACCCTGAGCAAATATGACTTTGGCCTGCGCATCGCAAGGCGATTTGGGTTTGACCCTGATCTCATCAAACCTACTCGGGCGATTGAGATTGATCGGGAAGCGCCAAGGTCCTTAAACCTGACCCTTCGATCGGACAAAGTGCAGGCCGCCCTTGGTCATCCGCTGCCCTCGGTGGATGAGGGGATTGAAAAGTATTATCAACGCTGGCTGGAGGGTTATCCAGCCTATTTACAAAGTCTTGAAGTGAAAATTATCTGATGATTTGAAAACTGGAGGTCATATGACATTTAAAATTGGAACGCACACAATTGGTCAGCATCATCCCACGTATTTCATTGCGGATATTGCAGCCAACCATGACGGCAGTTTGGAGAGAGCAAAGTTGCTCATCCGCTTGGCAAAGGAATCCGGCGCCGACGCGGCAAAATTCCAAAACTTCCGTGCGCCAAAAATTGTTTCGGATTATGGATTTACGCATATGAATGCCCAGGTATCCCATCAAGCCAAGTGGGAAAAATCGGTGACAGAGGTTTATGCCTCTGCCTCCATCCCCTTTGAGTGGACCCCGATCCTCAAGGAAGTATGCGATCAAGTGGGTATCGATTATTTTTCATCGCCTTATGATTTTGAGGCCATAGATATGCTGGAGCCTTATGTGCCGGCTTATAAAATCGGCTCAGGTGATATTACCTGGATTGAAGCCTGTGAACATATCGCGCGCAAGGGTAAGCCGGTGCTCCTGGCAACAGGTGCTTCAACCATTGGTGATGTGCAGCGTGCTGTTCATGCGATTTTGGAGATTAATTCGGAATTGGTATTGATGCAGTGCAATACCAATTACACTGCAGCGGATGGAAATTTTGATAACATTCATCTCAATGTGCTCAAGACTTTCCAGTGTATGTACCCGGATATTGTGCTGGGGTTATCTGACCACACCCACGGTCATGCGACGGTATTGGGTGCGGTGGCGTTGGGTGCCAGAGTGATCGAAAAGCACTTCACGGATGACAATTTCCGGGTTGGGCCAGACCATCCCTTTGCCATGAATCCTGAGACCTGGGCTGCCATGGTGACAGCAACCCGTCAGTTGGAGCGCGCCCTGGGCTCTGGGGATAAATCTGTGGCGGATAATGAGCAGGAGACCGTAATTATCCAGCGCCGATGTCTGCGCGCCGCTCGTGACATCAAACCTGGCGAACTTATGAGTCGTGAGATGATTGATGTGCTTCGTCCGGCCACAGAAGGCGCCATCATGCCTTATGAAATTCAGGATGTGGTTGGGCTGAAAGCCCTGGAACGCATACCGGCTGGTCAAGAATTGCGTTGGACGCAATTTGGCAACCCATGATCGGTGCTCGTCCTTAATTTCCGGGTGATTCGAGATCATATGCGAGTCCTTTACATGACTGAAGCGGATAGCCCGCACGACCAACGCTTTCTGAGTGCGCTGGCTGGCACCTCCCATCAGATCCATGCTTTACGCCAATTTGACACTCAACCGAAAACACCGGCGGGTGTGAGAGAGGTTGAGTGGCCGGGTGCCCTGCCTGATTGGTCTGATTGGCGTGGTTGGCAGCTGGGCATCAGTCAACTTCAGAAGCTCCTCGACAAAATACAGCCTGATCTGATCCATGCAGGACCCGTGCAGGGACCAGCTTTTTTAGCCGTACAGGCAGGGTTTCATCCGCTGGTGACCATGTTATGGGGGTGGGACCTCTTGAAAAAAGCAAAACGCAGTCCTTTGATGCGCTGTGTCACCCAGAACACACTGACGGGCACCGATGTGCTTTTGGCTGATTGCCAGACTGTCGCGGATGAAGCCATTCGTTACGGTGTTCAACCAAGCCAAATCGTGCAGTTCCCCTGGGGTGTTGACCTGACTCATTTTTCACCAGCTACAAGCCGGGAGGCAGGAAGAGCCTTGAGGGCATCTTTGGGCTGGGAAGAGAATTTTGTTATCCTGTGTAATCGCTCTTGGTCGACTTCGTATGGTGTGGATGTGCTGGCAAGGGCATTTGTTGACGCCGTCAACGACAATGCTGATTTGCGATTGCTGCTGGTTGGGAAGGGTCCTCAGTCTTTGGAAATCTGTAGGATTTTAGAGCCGGTCAGTGATTATGTTAATCTGCCGGGTTGGCTTGATCGCGACTCCCTGCCCGGTGCTTATGGTGCGGCCGATCTGTTCGTAAGCCCCTCACATTGTGATGGGTCATCGATTTCCTTATTGGAAGCCCTGGCCTGCGGTGTTCCCGCCCTGGTGTCGGATATTCCCAGCAACCGTGAGTGGGTTACGCCGGGGGAAACGGGTGATCATTTTCAGGATGGTGATCCGATCTCTTTACATGAAAAGCTCCTGGCAATGGCTGTTGATCCCCACCTGAAAAGATATGGAAAGCAGGCACGCTCACTGGCTGAAAGACGTGCAAATTGGAAAGAGAATTTTAAAAAATTGTTAGGGGCTTATGAGATGGCATCCGGGTAATCACTGGGTGGGTCTCAAAAAGTGATTAATTTTATCCCTATTTCCTCCAAAACATCCAAATCGTGTGTTTCTAAGATCATTCATTGATCAATCAATCGCCCAATGGTGTTCCTCCTGTTTTGGCGAATAATAATTAATGCGATAGAATTCTATTCAAATTCAACAGCGTGTTTAGTGGAGAAAGTGTATGTCCATTATTAAACCGAGAGACCCTTCAGTGGTTGCGATCATCCAGGCAAGGATGGATTCCAGTCGGCTGCCCGGAAAGGTATTGATGGAAATGGGCGGCAAACCAATGCTCTGGCATGTCGTTTTGCGGGCTCGCCGGGCACAAACGGTTGGCAGGGTGATCGTGGCGACGACGAATCAGCCTGAGGACAACCCTGTGGCTGATTTTTGCCGAACACAGGGTATTGCCTGTTTTCGGGGTGATGCGCTGGATGTGCTGGATCGATACTACCAGGCAGCGGTCAGATTCAAAGCAGAGACAATTGTTCGCCTGACCGCGGATTGTCCGTTGATTGATCCTCGTGAAATTGACCGCACAGTACGAGCCTTTCTTGATGCGGGGGTAGATTTTGCTGCCAATCGCCTGCCCCCGCCCTGGAAACGAACCACCCCGATTGGGATGGATACAGAGGTTGTGACTTTTCAAGCCCTGGAACGCGCCTGGCAGGAAGCTCAGGCGACATTTGAGCGTGAACATGTTATGCCCTATCTCTATGACCAGAAAGGGCGATTTAAGATTTTACTGGTCGATCATGACCCTGATCTGGGTCATCTGAGGTTAACGGTGGATACTTCTGAAGATTTAGTCCTTGTGCGCCATATCTTTGACCATTTTGATCACTCGGATGAAATTTCATTGGATCAGATCCTTCAATTATTAATTGAGAAGCCTGAATTATTGAATATTAACGCATATGTCTCTCATAAGACTGTTACAGATATTGATCAACGGCATTCTTCCTGATGAAACTTTTGTTTGCCTTTTACGCGTGCTTTAGGAATGATCAACCCAAAAAACACCCGCGCATCCTTAAGTGACAAAAGAATATTAGGATAAGGCAAATTTTCATGCCTTGAGACCTCCAAAGGGCTTGTTTTCCTAAAATTGATGAGCGGAAATCCGGGTTTTATTGTGGACTCCTACCCCTTAAGAGTCTCAATATTCACGGCAGATTAGGCAATGGGCTAAGGATGTTATAATTGTGCCACACCTTGCTGTGAGCAGTGTTTTATGAAATGTTTCTTATGTGGTTCAGTGGATCATACGATTTTTGACCGGCCGAAGTCCTTTGGGGTCCCGCTGGTATATTATCAGTGTAAGCGTTGTGGTTTGATCTTCCAATCCCCTGAAGATAGCCAGGCAGGGAGTCCCAATTTTTATATTGAAACCTATCGGAAGATTTATCAAAATGATGTCAATCCCACTGAAAAAGACCTGTGGGTTCAAAATAAACGCGCCCTCTATCTGGTAAAGATCCTCCAACAGCACATGGTGCGTCATCCTGATAGGATCCTGGATATTGGCGCCTCGACCGGTTTGCTATTAGAAACCTTCCAGAAAATTTTTAATGCTGCGGGGATGGGGATTGAACCTGGGGATGCTTATCGTGCCTTTGCCGAAGCAAAAGGTCTTAAGATGGTGGCCTCTCTGGACAGATTGATCAGCAGTGATCCGGGACCCTTTGACCTGGTCAGCATGATTCACGTGCTGGAGCATCTGCCCGACCCAATTGGGACGTTGCGGGAAATTCGAGAACGGTTGCTCGCCAAGGATGGCTTACTTTTGGTGGAGGTCCCCAACTTCTATGCGCATGATAGCTACGAGCTAGCCCATTTGGCTTGTTTTACGCCCCATACCCTGAGGGAGGTCTTAAAGCAGTCTGGGTTCCAGATGAAAACCATGCGTCAGCATGGCAACCCACGCTCAACCCTTGTGAAACTTTATATCACATCGATTGCACAGCCTTTGCCTGAAGGGGTTGCTGTTCCGCCAGTAGAACCAGAGAAGTTCGTGCGTTTGAAACGACATATGGGTTTTGTTTACCGCCGGGTTGTCCAAAAATTATGCCCTCATAAAGCCTGGTTGCCCTTATTGGGAGAAAAGGCGTCCTGATCCCATGCCATTGTTGACCCTTTTTACTGCCCCCAAACCCTTTGTGGACCCGCACATCAGCGTCATCCAGCGTAATTCGCTGGAAAATTGGCTGGCGCTGGGTGCTGATGTTGAGGTGGTGGTGATTGGTGGAGAACCGGGAATTGCCCCGACCTGTGAGGCGCTAGGTATTCAGCACCTGCCCGATGTGCAAACCAACGACTTGGGGACGCCCCTGATCAGTTCGATCTTTGATCTCAGCAGGCAAGTCAACGATTCCCCCCATTTGGCATATAGCAACGCGGACATCCTGTTTTTACCGGAAATTTTGGATTGCATATCTGCCATTGGGAAGGAGAAAGATCAGTTCCTAGCAGTTGGGCAGCGATATGACCTGGAGGTCAGAGAGCCGCTTTCCTTCACAGAGGGTTGGGATGGCCGTTTGCTTGATCGTGTGCATCAAGAGGGTCGCTTGCACGGGCAATCCGGCAGTGATTATTTTATTTTCCCCAAGGAGTGTTTTTGGGAACTCCCGAATTTCGCGGTCGGGCGTGCTGGGTGGGATAATTGGATGATCTTCAAGGCACGCTGGCAGGGTTGGCCTGTGATTGACCTGACGGGCACCTTGACCATCATTCATCAAAACCATGATTATGCCCATCTTCCCGGTGGAATTGTCCATTTTCATCAACCCGAGACGGAGATCAACGTACGCTTGGGCGGTGGTCGACGGACAATTTTTACCTTAGAGGATATCACCCACACACTTACTGATGGGGTGCTGCGGCGCAAATCCATGGACTGGCACGCTTTTTGGCGGGAGGTGGAGATTTTTCCCTTGATCAGATTGCACTCGTGGTCTTTGGGATGGCTGTCATTTGCCCTTTTTCATCCTATCAAGGCTTTTAATGAGATCAAGGGTTGGCTGGTTTATAAGCTCAACAGGTTACGTCAAAGGGATTAACCCGAAGAATCAGGATAAAACGATGCCACGTATTGGACAAAACCCCTCACGAGGACAAACGCTTGATTTTACACCTGCCCGGACCACGGTTGCCGTCCTGGTACACGCGCCGCATCAAGCAGGTTATTTTCAGAATCGGATAGATGTGACCCGGATGACGATCGCCAGTATCCTCGCCAACACCCATGAACCTTTCAATTTGCTGGTTTTTGATAATGGCAGCTGCCAAGAGATGGTGGCTTATCTTCAAGGTCTTTATGATCAGGGTGCCATTGATTATTTGATCCTTTCAAAACGTAATATCGGCAAGCTGAACGCGCTGAAAATCATTTTTGACACAGCACCTGGTGAGATCGTCGCCTACAGCGATGATGATGTTTTCCATCTGCCAGGCTGGTTGAAGCCGCATCTTGAGATCATCGATACTTATCCGAAGGTGGGCGCGGTGACTGGCTTTTACATTCGCCAGCGAGTCGCCATGAGCTCGGAGTCCACCATTAAGTTCGCCAACCATCCTGGGTTTGAGACACAGCGTGGCTTGCTTATGCCCCGTAAATGGGAAGAGGAATATGTGAGCAACTCGGGACGTTCCTGGGTGCAATATGAATCGGAAATTGCTGGGATCGAGGACATCATCCTCAAGTACCAGGGTGTAGAAGCCTGGGTTTCCGCGCATCATTTTCAGATGGTTTGTCCTAAAGCCGTTGTCCAGGAGATTTTAGCCGAAATGCTGCCGGGCGGTTGGAGCGATCAGATCATGGGGCGCATGGTGGAGATGGATGACCGGATGGACGCGAAGGGTTATCTGCGGTTGTGTACCCGTCAACAAACCGTACGGTTAATGGGGAATGCCCTCTCGGAAGAGGTGGCTAACCTGGCGAGGGAGTCAGGTCTATCCGTTCAAGCTGCGGATATTTCTGTGCAAGGGAAAAGTTGGATAGGGCGCGTAGCTCAAGTTAAGGGAATACGTTATTTCCTGCAGGGGGTAGTCAACCGCATTTACAAGTGGTTAAATCAATAATGGGTATCATGATGGCTTGTTTTATCTTCAGCAGGCAGAAAAATTCAAGACGACCTGGATGTGATGGATGGTGCTATAAGGAAGGATCGTGTTGAAATTCTTAATTGCAGGTTTGGGATCAATTGGTCGGCGACATTTGCGGAATCTGGTTACCCTGGGGCAGAGGGACATCCTCCTCTATCGAACGCACCAGAGCACCTTGCCGGATGATGAATTAGCGCCTTTTCCAGTAGAAACGAATCTAGGGATTGCCCTTGCTCAGCACCCAGATGCGGTGATCGTAACCAATCCAACCGCACACCATATGAATGTCGCCATCCCTGCAGCGGATTATGGCTGTCACCTGTTATTGGAAAAACCTATCGCGCCCGCATGGGATAAGCAAGTGGATGATCTGGTACGAATTGTTGATGAGCAGAAAATTCAAACCCTGGTGGGCTTCCAGTTTCGATTTCATCCGGTCTTGGAGCAGATCAAAGCGGTTTTGTCGAGTGGGGAATTGGGGCGCTTGTTTTCTTTTCGTGTGCACTGGGGTGAATATTTGCCTGACTGGCATCCCTGGGAGGACTATCGTCAGAGTTATGCGGCAAGGGCGGACCTGGGTGGTGGCGTGGTCAATACCCTCTGTCATCCTTTGGATTATGTCCGTTGGTTATTCGGTGAGGTTGTATCCCTCTCAGCGTTGACAGATCAGGTCTCAGATCTAGAGTTGGATGTTGAAGACCTGGCGGAAATTGTATTGACGTTTGAAAATGACTGTATTGGTTCAATCCATCTCAATTACTTCCAGCGTCCACCTGAACACACATTAAGTATTACCTGTGAAAAGGGACATATTGATTGGGATAATGCGACTGGTACCGCAAGAATCTATCATTCCGGAGTCGGGAAATGGGAGACCTTATCCCCACCGGCAGGATTTGAACGGAATGATCTCTTTCTTGAAGAAATGCGTCACTTTCTGGCATTAATTGCGGGTGGGACAGAATCGCGCTGCAGTTTGCATGATGGGTTGTGTGCGCTTGCATTAACAGAAGCCGTGCACAGATCAAGTCGTGAAAATTGTGTCATCAAATTCACTAAATGAAAGCTGTTGTTCTGGGTATGTGCTCCGATCCTGCAATGATTTATCTTGTATGCTTGCGAGACCGCTTGATTAAGCCAATTACCTGCTAGATGAGAAAAATCTAGGAGAAGGTTTGAAAATCATTATTTATGTGTTTAAACGTCTTAGGACGCTCTCCCGCTGGTATAATTGTCTCAAAATATGAATGGAGATCATCATTGGAAATTAATCAATCAAATGTGATGACTAAATTCTCATTGGATGGGCGAACAGCGCTGGTCACCGGCGGTGCTGGCCTTTTAGGGAAACAATTTACCCGTGCCTTGGGTCAAGCTGGGGCGAAGGTCGTTGTCGCAGATCTTGACCCTGACGCCGCTCGGGAACACTCCCAAAAGCTGGTGGGTGAGGGGTTAACGGCGCTGGCGCTCCAGGTGGATGTCACCGATCCGGGATCGGTCGATCAGCTGGTTCATAAGGCTGTGTCGGAGTTTGGCAGCCTGGATGTTTTGGTCAACAGCGCAGCCCTTGATCCGAAGTTTGACCAGGAAAACCTGGAAGGACAATCTGCCAACGCTTTTGAGACCTATCCTCTCGAGACATGGCGAAAAGCAATCGATGTCAATCTAACCGGGATGTTCCTGATGTGCCAGGCTGCGGTGCGACAGATGTTGCGCCAAAATTATGGTGTGATCATTAACATCTGCTCAACCTATGGGATAGTTGGTCCTGACCAACGGCTCTACGAACGTCCGGACGGTCAGACGGGATATAAACCGGTTTACTACACCGTCAGCAAAGCGGGAGTGCTTGGTCTCACCCGCTACCTGGCCACCTATTATGCTGGCAAACCCATCCGGGTGAATGCACTCACACCGGGGGGTGTTTATCACCAGCACGACGATATTTTCCTCAAAGCTTATGCTGCTCGAACGGTAATGGGTCGCATGGCGCATTTGGATGAGATGGACGGTGCGATCGTCTTTCTGGCATCCGAGGCGTCTTCTTATATGACAGGTGCCAACCTGGTTGTGGATGGGGGGTGGACAGCATGGTAATTCGATCGGAGATCCTGGCAATAATCCCGGCCCGAAGTGGCTCAAAAGGCATCCCGGGGAAGAACATCCGCGAATTTGCCGGTTATCCCTTAATTGCTTACAGCATTGCCGCTGGTTTGCAAGCTAAAACAGTCACTCGGGTGATTGTCTCAACGGATTCAGCTGAAATTGCCGATGTGGCTCGTACTTTTGGCGCTGATGTACCCTTCCTTCGGCCAGCGGCATTAGCCCAAGATACCACTTTGGATTTGCCCGTCTTCCAGCATGCCTTGAATTGGTTGAGGGAACGCGAGGCTTATCTGCCTGAGCTGGTCGTGCAGTTGCGGCCCACATCACCAATCCGCCCGGTTGACCTGGTTGACCGCGCCATTGAGAAATTGCGCCAGCATCCTGAAGCCGACTCAGTCCGAGGCGTCGTCCCTGCAGAGCAAAACCCGCATAAGATGTGGCGGATTGATCCGGAAGGCCGGATGCATCCCCTTCTCTCAATCCCCGGGATGGATGAGCCGTATAATGCACCACGGCAAATCTTACCCTCGATTTACTGGCAAACCGGGCATATTGATGTCATCTGCCCATCGGTGATCCTTGAGAAGGGCTCCATGAGTGGTGGTGTGATCCTGCCCATTGAAATTGACCCGGCATACACCGTGGATATTGACAATCTACGGGATTGGGAACGCTATGAAAGCGTGATATGGGAGCAAAATCTCGACATGATCCATCCTGGGCAGCGCCCGCGTCCCTGGCCAGAGAAAGTTAGCTTGGCTGTGTTTGATTTTGATGGGGTGATGACGGATGACCGGGTTTGGGTGGATCAATCAGGGGTGGAAAGTGTTTCTGCCCATCGTGGCGATGGGATGGGGATTGCGCTGTTGCTTGCGGCTGGTTTTAGAGGCGTGATAATTTCGACAGAACCCAACCCAGTTGTGGCGGCGCGAGCGAAGAAAATTGGCTTACCTTATTTTCACAGCGTGGGTGACAAAGCCACAACGCTGAAAACCTATTTGGAAAAAGAGGGCATCCTTTCATCTGAAACCATCTATGTAGGCAACGACATCAACGATTTGCCATGCTTCCCGCTCGTCGGCTGCGCCCTGGCAGTGGCGGATGCCCATCCGGAAGTACGCCGCAGTGCTGATAAAGTCCTCAAACATGCCGGTGGACAGGGTGCTGTGCGTGAGGTTTGCGAGATACTGTTAAACCGATATCGTTAAATCATTTACGGTTCGGTTTTTTAATTTAAAGGAGTTTAGAATGTCCCGTGAAATAAAACTGGGAGATCGGCTGGTTGGCGACGGTTTTCCGACATATATTATTGCAGAGATTGGCATTAATCATAATGGAAGCGTTCAAGTCGCCAAAGATTTGATCAAAGCGGCGTATGAAGCGGGTGTGGATGCGGTGAAATTTCAGAAGCGCACCCCTGACATCTGCGTCCCCGATCACCAAAAAGGGCAAATGCGCGACACCCCGTGGGGGTATATTTCTTATCTTGACTACCGTTATCAGGTGGAATTCGAACGGGAAGAATACGAAGAAATTGATGCTTTTTGTCAGTCCTTAGGCATTGATTGGCTGGCGAGTTCTTGGGATCTCCCCTCCTTGTCCTTTATTGATTCATTTTCTCCGCCTGCCCACAAAGTGCCATCAGCTTTGTTGACCGATCACGAACTCTTGAGAGCAATCAGAGAGACAGGTCGCCCGGTGATCCTTTCGACAGGTATGTCAACCATGGCGGAAATTGAGAGCGCTGTTGATGTCCTGGATTTGGATAACTTGTTGATCTGCCATACAACCAGCAGCTATCCATGTCCACCGGATGAGTTGAATTTGAAGATGATCCCAGCGCTGAAAGAAAAATTTCCCTGTCCAATTGGCTACTCCGGGCATGAGGTGGGCCTGGTCCCTTCAGCCATCGCGGTCGCGATGGGCGCATGTCTTGTTGAACGGCACGTCACCCTTGATCGGGCGATGTGGGGATCTGACCAGGCAGCTTCCATTGAGCCGCACGGTGTGCGTACCCTAGTCAAGTATATCCGGGTGACCGAAAAAGCTTTGGGGGATGGGATGAAGCATGTGTATGAGAGTGAACAATCATCGTTGAGCAAATTGCGACGCTACAGTATTTAATCTCTGAGTTAAGATGGAATTGGTAAACCGGGTTAAAGATCGATTTTGCTTACAGCAAATCCGCAAGGGTATCGACAACGATATCCTGCGTATGTCTCGTGCTGTTGCCAAGGCTGCTCCAAAATCAGACAATAAAGAGGTGATTGTCTCGTTCAATGCCTCCACGCGGATCGTTGGGCTGAGCTTGAATGCTGCCTTCGCCATGCTTACAGGCTGGTCTTTACGTTTACAAGGCACGAAGGTGGTCCATTTTGTCTGTCAGCGAGGCATGACACGCTGCGTCTTGGGCACAAACCAGGACGATGTCAGACAATTTCCACCCTGCCAGCAATGCATAAATCAATCCGCTGTGATCTACAATCGTTCAAACCTTGGCAGGCTGGATTTTTTTGAGAGCCAGGAATTGGCCGAAGAACTCCAAAATACAGACCTTGCAACCCTGAGCCGCTTTAGATATGAAGGTATCCCGCTGGGTGACCTTTGTCTGCCATCCATGCGATGGATCTTGCGCCGGCATCACCTTGAAGATGATGAGCCCACACAAATTCTCTATCGGCATTACATTCTTTCCGCTTATAAAGTTGCTGTCCAGTTTGAGCGCTTGCTGCTTAAGATGGATCCCCAAGCGGTGATGGTGTTTAATGGCATGCAATTTCCAGAGGCGACCGCTCGTTGGGTTGCGCGTCGATTGGGTATGCCTGTTTATTCTCATGAGGTGGGTCTTCAACCTTTCTCAGCATTTTTCACTAAGGGGGACGCAACGGCTTACCCAGTGGCTATTTCGGATGATTTTCAACTTTCTGAGGAACAAAATCAGAAACTGGATGCCTACCTTTCAAAGCGGTTCAAGGGGGATTTCAGTATGGCAGGGGTTCAATTCTGGCCTGAAATGACCGGGTTGGATGAGGGATTTGTCACAAAAATGGACTCTTATCAACAGGTGGTGCCGATCTTTACCAATGTGATCTTTGACACCAGTCAACCCCATGCGAACGTCATTTTCCCGCAGATGTTCGCCTGGTTGGACGCAGTATTGGAGGTGATTAAGCGTCACCCGGAAACCTTATTCGTGATTCGGGCACATCCGGACGAATCCCGACCTGGCAAAGCCAGTCGAGAAAGCGTAACGGACTGGGTCCAGCGAAGTGAGGCGATTCAACTGCCTAACCTCGTCTTTGTGGGACCTGATGAAACCTTCAGCTCTTATGAAATGATCCAGCGGGCAAAATTCGTGATGATCTACAACTCAACGATCGGTATGGAAGCCTCAATTATGGGTGCGCCGGTGCTGTGTGCGGGAAAAGCACGTTATACTCAGCTGGAGACGGTCTTCTTTCCAAAAACACGACGCGATTATATGGCTAAGCTGGAAACATTCCTGACAACGGATAGGATACAGGTGCCAGGATCACATCAGATCAATGCCCGACGGTTTCTCTATTACCAGCTTTTCCGTACCTCTTTACCCTTTGACCAATTTCTTGAACCGGATGGCATCTGGCCGGGTTTTGTCAGGTTGAAAAATTTTTCATGGCAGGACCTTCTGCCTGAAAATTCGACTGCACTCAAGGCGATATCTGAAGGCTTATTGCAAGGTAAGGATTTCTTGTTATCGGAAGATTGAAATTCTCTCTTTTTAAAAAAAGAAAAAGCTGTATCTCCTACAGCCTTTCTTCTTAGACCGCTTAAGCCCTAACCTCTCGCGATATCGTCATGGTCTTTCCCAGCATGTTCTTTGAGCATGTAAATCGGACGATTTTTGACTTCCTGGAAAATATATCCCACATAAATCCCGATAAAACTCACCACGGTCGTCAGCGTGCCGCCAACAATCAGGAGCATAAACATCAGTGAGCTCCACCCGGGTTCAAGTTTGGGCTGATTACCTGTTAGCCAGAAACTCAGCACATAAATAACTTCGATCAATGCTAACAGGTAAAATAAGCCACCGACCGCCAACCCGATCCTCAAAGGGACCAATGAAAAAGAAAAGATGGCATCTTCAGCCAGTCTGATCATTTTCTTTACAGTGTATTTTGACTCACCGCCCAGGCGTGGTTTTGGCTCATAAGGCAGGATCACTGATTTGAATCCAGCCCAACTGATCATGCCACGCAGGAACCGGTGATATTCAGGCATGGATTTTATCGCCTCAACGACTTGGCGCGATAATAAGCGGAAATCAGCGGCGTGAGGGGGGATATTCAGGTTGCCAATCAGGTTGATCAGCTTGTAGAAGAGATCAGATGTTAGGCGCTTGAAAAACGAATTGGTCTCTTCTCCCTGGCGTTGCCCAATAACGATGTCATACCCCGATTGATAGAGTCCAAGCATCTCCGGGATCAATTCGGGTGGATTTTGTCCGTCCCCATCCATAGTGATGATCACATCCCCCTGGGCATGATCCAGCCCACAGGTCAGGGCAGCCTGATGACCAAAGTTGCGGCTGAGGGTGAGCGTTTCAATCCGATCATCTTGACTGGCAAGATCAGCTAAAACGCGGGCTGTGGTGTCATCAGAGCCGTCATCGATGTAGTAAAGCCGCGTTTTATTTGGGAGTCTATCAATCACAGCCAGGAGTTGTTGATGGAAGTTTACAAGGATTTCAGATTCATTGTAAATAGGGATGATGATACCAATCTCGGGATCTCGATTTTTTCTCATTCGATTTGATAAACCTCCCATCGATAAATAAATTTGCGTGTATCAATCAGAGGATCTTGAAACTCACAAAAACCTGCTTGATCAAGCAGTGGGCACAAAAAAATGGGTAAATTAATGTTCAGGATTTGAAATCCATCAGAGAATTCTGACAAATAGGTAAGGCGATCATCCGCTTTTATGAAAATCACCCCTCGCCTTTCCAGGTTGTAACTCTCTTCCATCCCGGACCTAACGGTTAAGGTTGGCTGATTGTGGACGTACGGCAGGATCACGATCCCACCAGATGCATCGGCAAAGTTTTCAAAAACTTCTTTGTCGATAAAATAATAGGAAATATCATCCCGTTGGCCAATATCCCGATAATATTTTTCGATATTACGCTCATATTCATTTTTAGAATCCTGGCCGTTAAAAAGCTGACCATTTGGGGGGATGATTTCTCTTGTGCCCTCCAACATCATCTTGTTAACCCGATCTAAAGTAAGCTGCATTTGCCCGAGCGTGTAGAAATTGGGTAATGTCACTAGCATGAAAAGAATTGTTATGGCCGATAATGTAGCGCTTATCCAACGAATCGAGGATTTTTTTGACGCAATAAGCCCTAAGAAGGAAGGCGCAAGGAACCCTATGAGCATAGCAAAACCTAAACTGATGGGCAACAGGAAATAAACCTCGGCATACTCCCAAGGGAGCAGCACCACCATCCAGAGCAAAACCCAAACCATCCAGTTAAACAGATGCTGCGTATGCTCCTTAATTGCTTGCGAAAACAGGGCAATCAGGGTCAATGCTGCCAGCGGTAAAAGATAATGGAAGTAGAATGCATACATGGTCATCCAGCGGAGGACTCTTGTGATCAACGCCTGCAAGGTCACATCGTAGCGTTGGCTATAGGTGCCTCCGCTGATGGTTGCGGTGCCCCAGGCTGCCCTTAATCCAAAATAAGCCATAACAGCCAGGATGGCAGCGCCTAAAAACAGCAAGTAATTAGATCTATTTTGGCTGTGATATTTTTTATTAAAGATCAAGATAAATCCATACCAAAGTGCCATAAGGGGGATCATGATCACGGCGGTTTCCTTGACTAACATGGCGAACAGGATGGACAAGAAAGATAAGATTGTGAACAAGGCTTTTGTGGGTGTGCGTTGTGAGGATTTGGTTTTTTCAAAATAAAGGATCGATGCCAGTAGAAAAACAAGCTGTAGGGGTTCGCCCTTCGAGAGGGTGTAGAAATTCTCGATCATGGGCACAGAAAAAAGGAAAACCAGGGAAGAGACAAGCATCTGCCAGTCTTTGGTTCCTGTCATCCTCATCAAAGCCTGTAATTCAAAGAGCAGCAAAAGTAAAAGCATGAGTTGTGTTAAGAAAAACCAAAAAGGATTGGGTCCAGCAAATCCATAGATGAGGGTGAAATATAACCAGTAAACAGGTCGAAACCGACCTGCTTGCAAATCATGACTCATGCTCCAATCACCCTGGATCAGGTTTCTGACATTATCCAGCATGGAATAATCATCCAGTAAGCCAAATTGCGCTGATGACAACCTGGGTAACATTATCAATACGGCAAGGATCAGCGGAAAGATTATCATGAGGATGGATAATCTTGATTTGGACTTCATAAAAATAACCTTTCAGACAAAAACGCATTCCCGCAGGAATTAACGGTCATTTTATCGTGAAAATATCCCATCCGTAGCTGAAAGTACGTGTATCAAAGAAAGGATCGGGATTTTTACAAAAACCCCTCTCCCCAGCAAAGGGACAAAAAGCTACTTGAAGATTGAGATTATTGATCTGAAATTCATCACGGAGCTGGATGACGGGGATGAGATGGTCTCCTTGGTTTTTTAATACAATTTCATTCCAGAGCATGGTATATTCTTTGTCGACGCCTGCTCTGACCAGAAGACTGGGTAGATTATTGACATAGGGCATGATGACGATTCCATCAGAATACCAGTGTAATCTTTCCAGCTTATCAACATTGATGTGATTGTACCTGATCGTCGATAAATCAAAATAATCGATCAGGAAATATCCGATCCCCTCAACGTATTCAAGGTTTTCTTCAAAGCTGGATAATACCACGCCATTTTGAGGTGTGATCTCTCGGGTGATCTTGAGCATCTGATAATTCAATCGGTCAAAGATGAGTTGGGTTTTGGCGTGGGTGCGGTAGTGGGTTAGTGAAGCGATGAACAGAAGCAAAAAGAGGAGAGATAACGCGACCAAGATGTAACGTGGAGTTCTTCTGGCGAGTTTAATTTGGCTCATAATCTTTGGCGCAAACAGTCCGATCAGGATGGCTACCCCCAGGCTGAAGGCAAGCAGGTAGTATGCGCGGGCGTATTCCCAGGGCAACAACGCACTCACCCAGGCTAAAAGCCAGATCCCCCAAGAAAACGCATATAATCTAAAATCATCGTCCATGCAGGACGGTGAGAAGATGACGATCGGGACGAGGATGGCAAAAGGTAACAGGTAATGATAATACCCGGCGAATAAGGTAATCCACCGCGGAATTCTTTCGGTCAATGCTCCTAAGGTGAAGTTGTAACGATCCGTAAAATTTCCCCCAGTCACGGGCGTTGCACCAAACAGGGCACGAATGAGGAAAAAGGCACCCATCGATGCTGCCATGCAAGAAAAATATATCAGGTAAGCTTTGAGGTTCGAGGTGGGAAAATTTTTCCGTTTCAGGATGACATATCCCAGCCAACAGGCGCTTATCGGCGCCATGATGTAAGCGGTTTCTTTTGTCCAGATGGCAAACAGACCATTGATAAAAGCAAGCAGTGCAAGTAACCAGCGTGTACTTTTGATGTTGGTGTTTTTGAGCTTCTCAAAGCACAGCAGCGATGCAAGCATAAATACCAGCGACAGGGGGTCGCCTTTGGAGAGGGTGTAGAAATTTTCAATGATCGGTATCGAGAAGATAAACACCAGACTTGTCAGAAGGATCTGCCAATCCTTTGCCCTTTGAAATTTCATCAAATACCTGATTTCAAT
>CAZWDG010000002.1:0-26732 GCA_964633075.1 uncultured Candidatus Brevefilum sp. | reverse complement strand
TAAATAGTCTGATTGATGCAATTGGAAATGGAGAAACTTACTCCTCAAGATCATTTACATCAATCATAAGTAGGGCTTGGATACCTGAAGCATATTTCAAATAACATAAATATTTAAAATACTTAGCCCTTATGTATTGCATATAAGTGCGTCTTTGTAGTACTCTATTTATAAGGATGTACACCAAAAGAAAAGGGTATTTATTTCTTTTTATAGCCCTAATATTATTGTCGTTATTAGCCTTAGTTGCATATTTTTCTTATAGGCTTTATATGAAGCCACCAGTTGGGATAAATCCCCAAAAAGAGGTAACACCAGCATACGTTTCCACTGATGGATCGATTACTAAAACAACATCCTCTGAAAACGGTATAGCTACATTTACGCTTGAGGGTAAATTTATAAACAAACTTGAGAAGTATAGCGACACCAACCTGCTAAGAGGAAGGAAGGTGGGTATATCCGCACAGGCGTTCGAACCCCTATGCAGTGGTCGAATGAGAAGAACGCGGGATTCTCGAATGCCTCTGCTGATCAGTTGTACCTGCCTGTGGATGAGGCTGAAGGACGACCCACTGTGGCTGATCAGGACGCTGACCCTGACTCCCTGTTGAACAGGGTGCGCGCCTTGATCAAAACCCGCAAGGCATTGAAGGCATTGGACGCTGATGCGAGCTTCGAGGTGATCTATGCGGAAAGCGGCAAGTTGCCCTTTGTTTACACGCGTGCCAAGGATGAACAGAAATTACTGATCGCCATCAACCCATCCAATCAGGCGGTCAGTGTTGAACTGCCAAAGGACGTGATGCCTGCCGTACCACAAACCTTAGATGGGCCACAGGATGCCTTCATCGTAAGTACAGAGACAGGCTGGAAGTTGACCCTCAACCCGGTTTCCGGTGCAGTCTTTAAGATCAGCTAGATCTGTTGAGGTATTCTGTGTGGTTCCGTCACCCCCATGGCGAAAATGTGTTAAAGTAAGCAAATGGGTCAAAATCCACTTTGATTGGATGTTAAAACCCGGAGGAAAGTCATGAATAAGACCATTAAAAAATTCGTTAATACACTCCTATGGGGGATTGGCGGTTTCATCAGCGCTGCCTTGGCAGCTGCTTTTGGTTGGATCTTTTACAGTCGTAAGTACGTCCACCACGAGATGGACCTGGATAAAGCGATCGATGCAGAGCGGAAGGATTTTACATCTGAAGGCGCAGGACGTCTTAGCTATTATGTCAGCGAAAGCAAAAGGGGCGTCCCGCTGCTTCTGCTGCACAGCATCAATGCTGCTCCGAGTGCCTTCGAGATGAAGCCGATCTTTGACCATTACCGGGGATTTCGCCCTGTCTACGCATTGGATCTGCCCGGTTTTGGCTTTTCCGAACGTATGGATAGGGTCTACAGCCCATCCTTCTACCAGCTTGCCATCACCGATTTCCTGCGTGATGTCATCGGAAAGCCGGCTGATGTGGTCGCCCTCTCACTGTCATGCGAGTTCGCTGCACTATCCGCTTTTCATGATCCCCAGCACATGCGCTCACTGGTGATGATCTCTCCCACCGGGTTTCAACCGCCCAAAATGGATAAACTTTCCGAACGCGCTCAAAAGCGCGGTTCAAAGAACACGCTCTATTCTGGGTTAGCCGTCGAACTGTGGAACCGACCCTTTTATGATCTGGTCTCCAGCCGTCCCAGCATCCAGTTCTTTCTGAATAAAAGTTTTGAAGGTCTGGTTCCTGAGCGCTTTGTGGATTATGGCTATCAAACCTCGCACCAGCCCGGCGCGCAATACGCACCGACCTATTTCCTCAGTGGGAAATTGTTCACACCCGCTGTGCGCGAGACGGTTTATCGGGCCCTTGGCTTACCCGTCCTTGTGATTTATGATCGGGATCCCTATACCAATTTTGAGATGCTGCCGGTGACCTTGCAGGAAAACGAGAATTGGGGTGCCGTGAGGGTTTCACCCACAAAGGGCTTACCGCATTGGGAACAACCTGAGAAAACCTTTCGTGCCATGGATGATTTTTGGTCTAAAGTTTAAGCCGTTCCATGAGATTCCGTTGCATTGCCTGTGATGTGTTGGCGCGCCCAGTTTACCTGGCTGCGGCACACTCCCCCCATATTGTGGACGTGACCCTGGAACGGTTTGGCCTGCATATCAAACCGAGTGAATTGCGCCAAATCCTGCAGGTGCATGTTGATACGGTTTCACAAGAGGACATTTATGATGCCGTCCTCCTGGCCTACGGGCTTTGTGGTATGGCCACTAATGGATTACGTGCTGGTGCCGTTCCCCTCGTCATTCCAAGGGCGCACGATTGCATCACCCTGTTCTTAGGGGGGCGTGATCGCTATGAACAGGAGTTCAACAACTGCCCTGGCACCTATTGGTACGTGCAGGATTTTGTTGAACGGGGAGATTCTGAGGAGATCCCCTTATCCATTGGTGCCGTTACCGCTGAGAAAATCGAAAATCAATATGCTGAATTCGTTGAAAAATTTGGGGCGGACAACGCTGCGTATCTGATGGAAATGATGGGTGCCTGGCAGGCGCATTACGAACGGGGGGCTTTCATCGACATGGCTGTAGATGGTGGTGAACATGTGGCGGCTCGCGCTCAGGAAGATGCCCAACGGCACGGATGGCGCTATGAGCGCCTTTTGGGGGATATGATCCTGATCAAACGGTTACTGGAAGGGGATTGGGATCAGAAGGATTTCCTGGTTTTACAGCCCGGTCAGCAGATTGAAATGGTCGGAGGTGAGAAGATTGTTCGGGCAAGCGGGTGAAGTACATCGCAAAAGTAGTGAGGATAATCAACTGAGGGACTGATTTTCCCCTTTTATATTATATGCTTCCTGTAAGTCATTTTCTTTACTTCATTAAGGATCTACAAACACAGCTTATCCAGGATCGGTTCCAACATTGACAAACCAACCTTGCCTGAGGTCCTCCGCAGAAGTTTGCCTTCCCTGTCAAAAAGGAAATAAGCCGGCCAGTATTCGTTGTCAAAGGCTTTCTTGATTTTATGCAAATTATCAATCCCGCATGGCTCCACAATGCCATAGCGACTCACAGCAGCTTTGATTTTCTCGATGTCGGTGTCTGTTTTCATCCGTGGACAGTGGATGGCAATCATTTTCAAACCTTTTGGGATATATTTTTCCCGCCAGATCTGCAATCTGGGCATGTTATCATGGCAGATGTGGCAGCTGATAGCCCAGAAATGGACCAACAGCGGCTTCCCGGTTATCTCTTTGACGTCCGGTTTGTTATTGATCCAATCGGTGGCACCATCCAACGAGGGGCATGCTGCATGTAAATGGATTGACATCAGTTAGGCCATTTCTAGAGCAGCTCTTCCCCCGGTTCCCAGTTGGCACCGCACAGACCGCCAGACTGTAAGGCTTCGAGGACCCGCAGGGTTTCCGTCACACTGCGACCAATCGCCATGTTGTGGACAACAGCGTATTGCAAAATGCCTTCAGGGTCAATGATGAATAACCCCCGGAAGGCCACACCCTCACTTTCTTCTAATACACCATAGGCTTCTGAAACCGCATGGGTTTTATCGGAAGCTAAGGGGTATCGTGTGCCCCGAATGCCATTTTCCTCTTGAGAAGTTCTTAGCCAGGCTCGATGCGCATAGACAGAGTCCGTTGAGACGCCGAGAATATCCGCATTTAAAGCCTTGAAATCCTCATATCGGTCCGATAACGCCAGGATTTCGGTTGGGCAGACAAAACTGAAATCGTAGGGGTAGAAAAAGAGGACCAGCCATTGTCCTCTATAATCTTCCAGGGTCAAAACCTCTTCAAGTGTTTCAATGTCCTTTGTGCTCAACATTTCAAAGTAGGGAGCCGGTTCACCCACTTTTGCATATTCGAATAATTCCACCTTTTCAGCCTCCTTTAGGTCGTGTCTGGTTATATCTCCAACCTGAAATGATTTTAGAGTAAAACCTCAGTTGGCAGGTTCTATCGATTGGACACCACCCATACTGTTTACTGAGAGAATCCAGCGGCTGCCTGGCTCTGCCATTATGAATAAATCGCTGTCTGTGGTGGTATAGGTGTAGGACTCCCCGTCACCCGAGAAGGTAATCCGATAGCGTTCATTCCGGGCGCCTTCGCGCTGATCTTGTCCGAGCGTCAGGTAAGGCCAATCGGGGTAGAGGTCATTCCCTGATTCTGTGACAGTATCGACTACGACCCAGGCCATGGCAGTATATTCGCAATAATCATCATAAACACGATAGACACATTCCTGGACAACTTCTCCAATACCCGTGCCGGTGTCTTCGACATATTCCTCGCCGCAGACTTCCGTCGCGTTAGCTTGAGGCACATCTGAGGTATAGCGATACGCCTGTGAACAGGATTGCACATCAGCGCTACTGGGGATTTCGTCCCACCAACCGCTGCTTGTGACGAGTGTAAAGGCTTCGACCGCCACACTGCGCTCCCAAGCGATATCCGTCACACTGGCTGTGATATCATCGGTTTTGAATAACATCATCATCAGGACAATCATAATAGCCAAACAAGCCATCACGCCCAGGACGCCGAAGATGATCGCAGAACGACTGAGCTTCTTGGCTGGCACAGGTGTCGCTGGTACCGATGATGCTTGAGCTTCAGCCTCTGTTTCGACACGTCCGCCTACCTGACGGGCTTGACCACCTACGTTTAGCTCACCGCCGCAATTTGTACAAAGCTTTGCTGTGGCAAGATTGCGTGTACCGCAAAATGGGCAGTGGATGTCCGGCCCGGCTTTGGCCATCCGGATCAGTGCCTCATCTTTGATAAAGTTAAAGGTGGCTTCATCCACCCGGGTAAATTTCACATCTGGGGGCTGTGGGGCACCACAGCTAGTGCATGTTTTAATGGGTCCTGGATTCTGGGTATCACAATGAGCGCATTTCCAGATCAGGGGGATAAAGCCAAGCGTTTTTCGAGCCATAACACCTCCGCCAAGTTACTTGGAATTGATTGGCTTAATTATAAATAAAGAAACTTATAAAGTCTACTAAATCTCTTGCGTTTGGAGCGACTCATAAGGAAACAAAACGAGTGGATTGAGGATTTCCTTTCTTCATCCTCTAGGAAAACTTCTGGAACAGTGAAGCCTTCAATGCATATTCCGATTTGATAAGATCATTACCTAAAAATATTATCACCATTCTAATAATCGAAAAGTATAATCAGCCTGTTATTGTCACAAAATTGATCTATTTGAGGAATCACTTTCCCTTATGGATAGATTTTCTGATTTGGTAACAGTTCAGACAGCCCATCTGTTCCCATGCAGACTGAGTAGTCATCTGATTTGTTTCTATTGTGAGGATTAAATTCACTTTGGCCTTTATGAAAATAGGAGAAACTTATACAGACCATTTTATTTGGCTTAAAAATGGATGATAATGACAGGGATTGTAGAAAGAATTTGGAGGAGAAAGTGGCAGTAGAAAATAAGAAAAACAAGAAAAAGAATTTGGGCCTGTGGATTCTTTTTGGTGTGGCAGTTATTGCAGTTGCAGTAGTTGGTTGGCGCATCTGGCAAAACCGCCAAAATATGAACCAGGTATTGTCGAATATTAAAACCGAACCTTATCAGCGTCAGACACTTTTCGCAAATGTATTCGGCACAGGCACGATAGAACCCGCTCAGTCGGCTTTTCTAACGTGGTCCACAAGCGGCATTGTGGGCGATGTTTTTGTTTCTTTGGGTGATATGGTAGAGAAAGACCAGTTGCTTATGTCACTCGATCCTGATTCTTTGTCTGTTGATATTTTGCAGGCTGAAAATGACTTAATCAATACTCAGAATGCACTGGACGATCTTTATGCCAACCTGGAATCGAATCTTGCCCAGGCAAAACTAGATTTACTGAACGCTCAAAAAGCACTGGATGAAATGGATCGTCAAAGGGAAATCATGAATTACCAGCGCTGTTCAGATGAGCGGATTGAGGATCTTGAAAAAATTCGTGAACTAGCAGAGGAGTTGTATCAGCGAATACCGAGCGGATACACTTTACAGGCTGTTAACACAGCTCAGGCAAATTTAAATTATTGTTTGGCGGATTATTCCGAGCAGGAAATTGCAGAGGCGGAATTAGAATTAGAGCTGGCTGAGGCAAAAGTCACTGCTCTCCAGGACAGTGTTGATGTTCTTTCAAAGGGACCTGATCCAGACCAGGTCACGATTTTGGAAACACAGTTGGAGATGGCAAAACTGCGTTTGGATTTACCAACTTTAGAAGCACCAATAGATGGCACTGTGACGGTTCTTCCCATGAAGATGGGTGATGTTGTCCAGGTTGGGACACAGGCTGTACGGATTGACGATCTTTCACAGTTGTTTTTAGATGTTCAGGTTTCTGAAGTGGACATTCCCTTTGTAAAAAAAGGTCAGATTGCGGATCTGGTATTTGATGCCTATTATGAGGACACCTTTCAGGGTGAAGTGATTGAAATTGCACCGGTAGGTAATGCTATCCAGGGTGTGGTTGAATATAACGTCAGGATCATGTTGTTGGATATGGATGATCGCATAAAACCCGGTATGACAGCCTCAGTAAATATCGTTGTGGATGAGAAAGTCGATGTGTATGTAGTTCCAAATGACGCCATTGTGAGCATCGATGGGCAGGAACAGGTCTTCGTTAAGCGAAATGGGGATTACGAAGCTGTGGATGTGGTATTAGGCAGTTATTCTTATTTTTACAGTGAAGTGATTGAGGCTGATATTGATGAGGGCGAGCTGATTGTGCTGAATCCCCCTGAAGAGATCACGGGTGAAATGCCCTTTGGTTTTGGTCCACCAGGTGGGTTCAATGGAATTAGAAATTGAGCGCCTTCATGACTGAAAACGAGCAAGTCATTCACATCAAAAACCTTACCAAGATCTATCAGATGGGTGAGATCCAGGTACATGCCTTGCGAGGCGTCAGTTTCACCGTTGGAAAAGGTGAGGTTCTCGCCATCATGGGACCTTCCGGCTCTGGGAAATCCACCTTGATGAATATGATTGGCTGTTTGGATATTCCTACATCTGGTGATTATTACCTGGAAGGCGAACTGGTTTCTTCATTGAACGATGACGAATTAGCCCTGGTCAGGAATCGAAAGATCGGGTTTGTTTTCCAAACCTTCAACTTGCTCCCAAGGGCAACCGCTCTGGATAATGTGGAATTACCGCTGCGTTATGCAGGTATCAATGGTGATCGTAAAAACCTCGCGCAACAAGCTCTGGAAGCGGTTGGGCTTGGCGACCGGATTTATCACCAGCCGAATGAACTCTCGGGTGGACAGCAGCAGCGTGTAGCGATCGCCAGAGCCCTGATTAATCAGCCTACGATCATCCTTGCCGATGAACCAACTGGTAATTTGGATACCCAATCGGGGGATGAGATCATGAGACTTCTGCTTGAGATGAACAAAACCAAGGGGACAACCTTGTTGATCGTAACCCACGATCCAGATGTTGCATCTGTGGCGGAGCGGATCATTCACCTGCGGGATGGTGAAATTGAGAGTGAGGAGATCCGGGGATGAATATCCTTATGAATCTTAAAGAAGCTCTGATAAGTCTAAATGCGAATAAAATGCGTTCATTTCTCACCATTTTAGGTATTGTGATTGGTGTAGCATCGGTGATTGCATTGCTTTCGATTGGCCAAAGTGCCGGGGATTCGATTACAGGCGAAATTGAGAGTATCGGTACCAATGTGATCTATATTTTAAGTGGAAATAACTTCGATGAAGTCACCAATCCAAAAGATTTGACATTGCAGGACGCAGAAGCTTTGGCGAATACGCGTCGAGCGCCCAATATAGCTTATGTGGCACCTGTGATCACTGGCGGTAGCGAAGTCTCCTATGGCGCAGAAGGTTTACAAACATCTATCCTGGGTGTGACACCCGATTATCAATATGTTCAAAATCTGACCTTGGCAGAAGGTGAATTTATCACAGAAACCCAGGTGGAAGGTCGGAGTGCCGTAGTTGTGCTGGGTCCCGAAATGGCTGAAGATTTATTAGGGCGGCGAACTGGGATCCTGGGTAATACGGTTCGGATTGGCGGTTATCCATTCCGGATTGTCGGCGTGACAGAAGCAAAGGGTGGGAGCGCTTTTAATAATCCCGATCGCAATATCTATATTCCCATTTCAACGGCACAGACGCGTTTACCCCATGGTGATTCACCCTCGAGTGTTCAGTATATCCTTGTGTCTGTCGATGATGCTGAAGAGGCAGATCAGGCTGTCCAGCAAATTACGGATGTGCTACGGTCAACGCACCGAATTACACCGCGTAATCCGAATGATTTCACCATCCTTAATCAGCAAGATTTCCTCGCCGTAGCCTCTTCAATTACCAATGTTTTAACCATCTTCCTGGGTGGAATCGGCGCCATCTCCCTCCTGGTTGGTGGGATTGGGATTATGAACATCATGTTGGTCTCGGTGACGGAGCGAACTCGCGAGATTGGTTTGCGCAAAGCATTGGGGGCGCGCAAAAAGGATATTCTTTTACAATTCCTTACAGAATCAGTGCTCTTAAGTATGCTTGGCGGTTTGATTGGGATTGGTCTGGGGTGGGTAATCTCCCTTGTTGTCAGTCAAATCGCTTTACAATCCGGAGCGCCTTTGGTTATCGCGGTAACGGTTAATTCTGTGTTACTCGCCACACTCTTTTCAGCTGCGGTGGGCATCTTTTTTGGCTATTATCCCGCCAATCGCGCAGCTTCCCTGGAACCAGTGGAAGCATTGCGCTACGAATAGGTTTCAATTACTGGGAGGATAAGACGATCAAAATCATGGTTATTTCTCTCATTAAGCCTAAAAATGGAGTGTCTTTTTGGCAGAAAATCACAAACTAGCGGCTTGGCGTAGGGTAATCGTAGGGCAATCGTCATGTAACTTTAGATCAGATTTGCTATAATATTATCAGCTAAGACACTTTTCTTCTCCTTCTGATGAGCGCCAGGGTCGGCGTCCCTGGCGCTCTACATTTTAAGGATGGTGATTAAGTGAATGGGAAGTGGTGAATTAGGGGAGTAATTATTAAGAAACCACGGAATTTTTACGAGACGCTTTTGATAATACTGCCATGATCCCTTCTATAACCCCTTGTGATCTTATTAATCCTGGAGAATCAGAACATAGAATCAAAAGGCTATTGTTGATAGGGGTGTTGACTAACTGCTCTTTGCTTTAGGATATGACCGCTGTTGCATTTCATAATCTGAATAGTTACCGAGATATTCACTGATCCCATCCCCAACCATCTCCGCAATGCGGTTTACAATCCGGTCCAAGAAATAGCGATCATGAGAGATCGCCAGGATCGTGCCATTGAAGTCCAGCAGAACTTCTTCCAAGACCTCACAGGAGGGGATATCCAGGTGGTTTGTGGGCTCGTCCAGAAGCAAGAAGTTGGCATCGGAGAGGGTGATCAGCGCTATTTGCAGTCGGGCGCGCTCTCCCCCTGAAAGCTGACCAACCGGTGTGTTGCGCTGCTCATATGTAAACAGGTATTTCTTCAGGAAAGCAACCCCCCGGTTCTCTGAGAAATTACCCGCCTTGCAAATTGTTTCAAGCAACCCAAGATGGGGATCCAGTGTTTCGAATTCTTGGGCATAATAGCCCAGTTTGATGCTGGGACCGATGGTGATCGTGCCCGAATCCGGCTCGAGTTGACCCAGGATCAAACGGGCGAGGAGGGACTTACCCGCGCCGTTGGGGCCAATCATCCCCACTCGATCCCCGTAACGCAATAACAAGTTGATGCCATGCAGGACCATGATGGAGTCCGTTATGCCTGGTGCAGGGAATCCCTTGGCGATATTGATAAGTTCAAGGACTTTTTCGCTGCCGCGCCAACCACCTAATTTGATGGCAATCCTATCCTGATCCAATTGTGGTTTATCAATTTTATCCATGCGATCAATGCGGTTGAGAATGTTCTTTCCACGATTCGAGAACTTTGGATTGTCGTAGATTTGACCCCACATCAGGAGGCGTTTGGCTGCCTGTTCCAACCGGCTGATCTCCTTTTGTTGTGTTTGATAAAGCATCGCTTGTTTTTCGAGCCGCAGGCGTTTTTCAAACATGTACTCAGAATAATTTCCTGTAAATTGTGTAATCCGTCTGTTTTCCACCTCTAATATCCCATCCACAACCATGTCAAGGAAGTAGCGATCATGAGAAACAATCACAACGCTACCGGGAAAGCCCTCAATCAATTTTTGAAGAAGGGCTTTGCCTTGCAGGTCTAAATGGTTATCTGGCTCATCCAGCAGGAGGATGTCTGGCCGCTCTACGATAATCTGGGCCAGGCCGAGAAGTTTTTTCTGACCACCGCTGAGGTTAGCAATTGGTAAGGAGGTTTCATGGTCCTCAAACCCAATTGCTGTCAATAAAGCCTTGATCTGTCCCTCCAGACCGGAACCACCCAGACGATTGTATTCCGTCAAAGCACGTTCCTGTTGGTCAAGCAAGTGCGCCAGGCGTTTCTCATCTGTAAAATATGCCGGATGGGCGAATTTCTCCTCCAATGCTGCCAGTTCTGTTTCCAGGGCAAGAACCCGCCCGGCACCCTGGCGGACAACCTCCGTTGCTGTAGCCTTGGGATTCAAATCAACGTCCTGAGACATGTATGCAATCGCACAATTTTTGTCACGAGCGATAAAGCCCGTATCGGGCTTGAGTTCGTTCAGGATTAATTTCAAGAGGGTGGTCTTCCCGCTTCCATTAGGCCCAATCACGCCATAACACCCCTCCTGGATCTCACAGGAAGCATCTTGGAAAACAACCTGTGAAGGGTATGAAAAAGTGACTTTGTCGAGACGCAACTTGATCATAAATTTAATGATATCAGAATTGGGTGAGGCTTGGTATTGAGTATTGGGTACTGGATACTGGGTATTGGGTACTTGGTATGAGGTATTAGGTTTTCCTAATTCCTACTTCCTAATACCGAATACCCCTATCTTCATACTGGACACCTGTCATCTTATACACTCCCTTGACATAGGACCGCTTTATAATATAATTAAGATAAGAATTATCCAAATTTTATGGAGGTCCGATGATCATCATTTGCTTATGTCAAAGGCGGGGTCGTTAATCACCGCCCAGGACAGCAAACCGGAAGATAACTCAGCCAGTCGATCTGGGCAGTAATTGACCCCGCATTAGGACAATAATTGTGTTGCGTTCTAATGGCTATATTTGTGACAGATCAGACTGGCTTTTTATTTTTTATTCGTGAGTTAAAAAGTCAAGTCCTTATTTCTTGGAGAAATAATTATTAATGAAAATTTATAACAACATCACAGAACTGATCGGCAATACACCCCTTGTCCGGCTTAATCGGCTGAACGCGGATGGTACGGCAGAAGTTGTCTTGAAACTTGAATACTTCAATCCTGCCCACAGCGTAAAAGACCGCATCGGTGTGGCAATGGTTGATGCTGCTGAAAAGGCTGGGTTGTTAACCCCTGAAAGCATCCTGATTGAACCCACAAGCGGCAACACCGGGATTGCTTTGGCATTTACTGCTGCTGCCAGAGGATATCACTGTGTGATCGTCATGCCAGAAAATGCCAGCCTTGAGCGCGTGCTGATGATGAAAGCACTGGGAGCAGAAGTGATCCTGACGCCAGCAGATGAGGGGATGAGCGGTGCCATTGCCAGAGCAGAATCCCTGGTCGTCTCCGATGAGCGCTATTTTTTGCCCAACCAGTTTACTAACCCAGCCAACCCAGAAATTCATCGAAGGACAACGGCCATGGAGATTTGGCGTGACACCGATGGCAAAGTCGACATCCTCGTGGCAGGTGTGGGCACCGGCGGCACAATTACGGGGGTTGGAGAAGCGTTAAAAGCACTCAACCCGGGTATTCAAGTGATCGCTGTTGAACCCGAGGCTTCTCCGGTTTTATCAGGGGGGAAAAAAGGCGCGCACCCCATTATGGGTATTGGCCCAGGGTTTATCCCGCCTGTCTTGAACACGGATATCTATGATGAAATTATCCAGGTAAGCGGAGAAGATGCCTTTAAGATCGCCAGGCGTCTGGGGACTGAAGAAGGAATACCTGTCGGAATTTCTTCCGGTGCTGCGACATGGGCAGCCTTGCAAGTGGCTAAACGAGCTGAAAACGAAGGCAAGCTGATCGTCGTGATCATCCCTTCCTTTGCCGAACGATATCTCAGCACCCCGCTCTTTGATGATATTCGTGAATGATTATAAAGAAGAGGTAACTACTAAGTCTGTAAGGAAATTGGAGTGGGTGGTTTGGCGGCGAAGCCACCAAACCACACCCCCCTCTCTTCAGGATTAGGATTACCTGAGTAGTTACAAGAAAAGAGAAAATCATGGAAATTACACCTTCCCTTGACATAAAAAACGCAAGACAAAACGATCCTGCCCAGAAGATGGGCTTGTTTAAATGGATCAAAGAAGATATTCGTTGTGCCCTGGACCGCGATCCAGCAGCCAGGAATTGGTTTGAAGTACTCTTTAATTATTCTGGCTTGCATGCCATCTGGTTCTACCGTGTGACCCATTGGCTTTGGAATCACAAGATCTATTTCCCCGCACGCTGGCTCTCTCAGTTCGCTCGTTGGCTGACGGGCATCGAAATTCATCCCGGCGCAATGATTGGACGGCGCTTCTTTATTGATCACGGTATGGGCGTTGTCATCGGTGAAACTACCGAGGTTGGGGACGACGTGACCCTCTACCATGGGGTGACCCTGGGCGGAGTAAGCCTTGAGAAAGGTAAACGCCATCCGACCCTGGGCGATCAGGTTGTGGTTGGTGCAGGTGCGAAAATCCTTGGTGCCATTGAGATCGGCTCTGGCAGCCGTGTGGGGGCGAATGCTGTCGTTGTCAAATCGGTTCCACCTCAGTCTGTTGTGGTAGGTATCCCGGGTCAAATTGTCAAACGCTCACAAGAAACCAGCGATTTGCCTGATCTGCACCATGATCGCCTGCCGGATACTCTTGGTGAAGCTTTACGACAGGTCATGGCGCGGCTGGACAGGGTGGAAGAGAAAATGCACGTCCACGAAAATGGACATATTCATACTGATGAGCAAGGCTATTGGATCGGCTCGGATTTCTGTTGTTGAGGAAATTCAAATCGACCACCCCGGAGGTTAATAAAGGTCCATGGGATGGTTGAGATGGTGAGAAAAAACTATGCGTTTATTTTTCGTTCCCGGTAAAGATCCAGGGTTTCCACAGCATGTCGCAAATGTGGTATGACGATGCTCCCTCCCACAACCAGCCCAACATTAAAACAATCAAATAATTCCTCATCCGTCCATCCGGCATCCACGCATTGCAAGATGTGATAGTCAATGCAATCATTACAACGCAAAACCAGTGAGGCGACCAAACCCAATAATTCCTTTGTCTTGGGGGACAGGGCACCCTCTTTGTAGGCTTTTGAATCTAGATTGAAGAAACGTTTGATACCCAGGTGATCAATCGCTGCGATACGATCGTTCATCCGACCACGATAAGCTTCAAATGCCTGTATTCGATCCATCATCTTGGGCTCCTATCAGGTTTGCCAATGGTATATTATTGATCCTTCCGGCGCATGATCTCACGCAGGGTACCAATCAATAGGATCAGGATTAATAGGGTGCTCCAGAAGATAATACCATTGGTGAAACCAATTTCATCCGGAGTGGGTGGTGGCAGTTTGGCATCAGGCGTGGGGGTGACTTGCACCGCTGAGGTGGAAGTTTGTTTCATTAATAATGCAAAAGCAGGCTGTGAGCGCCCGGTTTGGCAAGCGTTTTGAGATATTGGGCTCATAAAAGCCAGAATTGAGAGTAATAAAATGGATATCATCAGCACGAATAAGACCCACTGAGGCCAAGTCCTGGAAACCTTGTTAGGTGGATCTTTTTGCGAGATTGACATTATTGCTCTCCAAGGCTTTCCACAGCCACCTGCGCCGCCTGGGCAGGATCAACCATCTCCAGAAGGATCTTCCGAGTTCCTTCGCGAAGGATTGGGCCTAAGCTGGTCATAATATCATTGGAAGGTCGTAACTGGGTCATTAACGCAATCTGGCTGATCTTTGCAGTCAGAACCTGATCTTCCCAGAGCTTGAGCGATGATGGGCGTGGTGGAATATAACCCGCAGCGTACGTCCATTCAGCAAGGAAATTGGGTTCGACAAGGTGTTCTGCCAATTGTACTGCTAAGGGCTGTCGGTGCGCTTCTGGTGTCGCCACTGCCCAACTCATCCCTGTTCCCAGGGAAACGGTAATATCTGCAATTGGTAATAAAGGCATCAAGGCGGCGTCATAGGGAGCTTCTTTTAGAAAGTTTGACACCCATGTGACCGCCATGTTAACCTGTTCATCACGGAAAGCTGTCCAAACCTGGCCTGTCGTCTGATATTGACTCAGCCAATTCGGGAAAACACCCGATTCCACCCCGCCCTGGAAAAAACGGAAGACTTCAGTTAATGGATCGACTTCCAACATGGGACGTCTCTGATTATCCTGAATAGCCCCACCCACAGTGAGGTACAGGACCAAAGGGAAAAGTGCTTGATCGCTCTCAGTAGGGAAAGCTAATGCAGTTTCAGTCCCCATCAGCTCCGCCCATGAGTTCGGAACCTCCTGAAAGGTTTCAGTGCGATAGATCAACGCCAGGGCATCCCCTGCAAAAGGCAATCCAAAAGTCCCTCCCTGTAAAAGCGCCATATCCTGTGCGAAATTAAACCAATCATTGTCGTCAGGAATCTGGGTAAATCCCTCGATTGGAAAAATCAAACCTTTCAGGGCAGCGGTTTCCAAATCCGGACGCGACAAGGCAATCAGATCCGGTAAGGCTTCTGGTGCTGCTGCTCGAGTGGCTGTCAGGGAATCCAGCAACCCACCTATGCCGCTGACAGCTTTAACCCGCACATTGATTTGGAGACCATCATTTTGATCAGAAAATTGTCTAAGACGGTCAGCAAAGGATTGGCTGGCTTCTGTGTCAAGCTCAGGGTCCATTTCTGGCGGCACCCAGATTGTCAAACTTGTCACAGGTCCGGGAGTGACATCTGGGATATCCGTTGACTCTGGGGTTGGGGTTTCGAACCTTTCATTGCCCGCTGCCAATGTTGCCGTAGGAAGATCCTGGGTTAGCCAGGGGATATCAAAAGGCAGACTTTCGCAAGCAGAAAGCACCAGAGTCAGGATTAAGCCAATTTCCACAATCCTTGAAAAATTTTTCAATGAACTTCTTTTATCCTTTCAAATCGTTACGCTAAAACGATCGGCTCACTTAATAATTTCACCAAGAGCCTGACGGCATTTTCAACATCTTCGGAGTCTACCATTTCTGAAGGCGAGTGGATATAGCGACAGGCAATGGAAATGCACCCAGCCGGGACGCCAGCACGTGTCAATTGGATCGCACGTCCATCGGTTCCACCAGCTTCCAAGACCTCAAGTTGATAGGGGATGCCCGCTTCCACTGCTGTTTTGACCATCCAATCCACCAGGCGAGGATCGGCGATAAAACTTGAATCCCGCACCTTGATCGCCGGACCATCCCCAAGAGCAGTGGCCATCTTTGTGGAAGGTCGCGGTGTATCTCCACTGCGAGTTACATCCAGCGCAAAGCCCACTTCAGGGTCTACGCCATAAGCGGCGGTCGTTGCACCCCGTAAACCAACTTCTTCTTGCGTGCTGAAAACAAAATGCACTTCATGGGGTGTGTGTTCCAGGCGTTTGAGCGCTTCAATGGCGATCGCTGCCGCAATGCGATCGTCCATGGATTTTGCTACCATGTGTTTGCCTAAGTCGAGAAATGGTCGTTCAAAACCGCATACATCTCCAACCTTGACAGGGCAATCCGCTTGACTGGTTGCGCCCACATCAATGAACAGATCTGGGAGTTTTGGCAGCTTGCCCGGTTCTAAGCCGTCCATCCCAATCACCCCACGTGTCCCATCCATAAACAAAACTCGACCCCCATAACAGGTGAGCGGATTGATCCCACCAATGTTCGTGAAGCGGACAAAACCATCCTTGTCAATATGTGTTGCCATTAAACCGATCTCATCGATATGCGCTGAAATCATCACGCGCAACCCCTTCTCGGATTTGGTGCCTTTTTTCGCAATCAAGGATCCTAAGGCATCCACCCGGATCTCATCCGCAGCGTCACCGATCGCTTCACGGATCACGTCTCGAATCTCATACTCAAACCCAGAAGGACCGGGGGTTTCAACAAGTTTTTGGATTAAGGATTTCATCAAAATGCTCCTAAGATTATGATAAAGAATGCGTAAATGTTTCTAAAGCCGGATTAATCCCGACGTTCATTTGCCAGCAGGTCCGGTGTTATTTTACTCAGAGCAGCGTGCAATAAGCGCAAGGTGTTTTCCCAATCACTCAAACGGGCAATACTGGCTGCTGTATGAGCATATCGAGCAGGTACTGAAACAGAAGTGCTGGGAATGCCGCTGCGGGTTCTATGGATCACACCGGCATCGGTGCCACCCCCTCCCGGCTGCCTAAGCTGGTAAGGTATTCCCGCTTCTTCGGCAGCAGCGCACAGTAAATTCACCAGGCGCCGATCAGCAATGGTCATCCGATCCATGACATAAATTGCTGGTCCAGCGTCCAGCCGGGTGTTATATTGTACGTTTTCATCCTCGTCATCCCAATGCGGCAAGTCATTGGCGGGGGTTGAATCCACAGCAATCGCCATATCAGGATCAAAGGCGTAAGCTGCCACCCGTGCCCCCCGCAATCCCACCTCTTCCTGCACAGTAAAGGCCGCCAGCAGGTCGATGTTCTCTGGTGCATTTTTAAGCAGTGCAATCAGAATGGCGACCCCAAACCGGTTATCCAAGGCTTTAGCCTTGATGCTTGGACCCAAAACCTCAAAACGGGTGGCGAAAGTTGCTCGATCACCAGGCTTGACCTTTTCACCAATCTCTAGCCCAAGGTCAATCCGCAAATCAGAGGCGTCAATCTTATTCTTGAGCTCCTGGGCGGTGGTCATATGGATCGGTTTCGCACCAATCACCCCTGGCAGGTGATCTCGACCCACCAGGACAGCTTTACCGGGAAGTTGACGCTCATCAATCCCACCAACTCGCACAAATTCGAACAAATTATCCTCGAGTTTCTTAACAATCATCAAGCCGATCTCATCCATATGTGCGGCCAGCATCACCCGCACCCGATTTTCACCATGTCCCAGTTTCGTCGCCAGAACATTGCCCATCGCATCCACTTTGACCTGGTCAGCGATCGGGGTTATCTCATCAAGGACAATTTGACGCACCTCCTGCTCATCACCGGAGACGGCAGTGGCATTGCATAATCGCTCTAATAAATCCATTTGATCTTTGCCAATATTCAGCAGTTGTTTCGTTTTTTCTTCTGGTTTTTTGGTCATCGATTAGTCTTCCCAATGAATTGAATCTAATGTGTCCGGAGAAAGGTCCGCGATAAATTCCGCCATCAATCGACCTGCTCGTCGGATGTCTTTTAATGAAACAGTCTCAACCGGTGTGTGCATGTAGCGCAGAGGAATGCCCAGCACCGCGCAGGGAATTCCCTCAGCCACGATTTGCACCCCCATCGCATCGGTACCGGACATGTTTGGCATCAAATCAAGATTGTATGGAATTTCCAGCGCTTTTGCCTTTTCCTCAAAAGCTTTATACAAGGCGGGATGAATGTTCGGCCCAAAGCCAATGCCAACACCTTCGCCGAAGGGTAAATTGCGCCAATCGTTGGCGCCAGGTCCTTTGGCAAAACAGACGTCGATCACAATGGCGATATCTGGACGGATGTCAAAAGGTGAGGTCAATGCGCCGCCCAAAGTCTCTTCCTCCTGGACAGAAGCCACTGCCCAGACATCCCAGTCGTGGTGCCTGGTTTGCAATGCTTCCAGACATAAGGTGGTGGCCGCGACCGATACACGGTTATCCAGAGTGTGACCAGCCAGGGTTTCACCTGTCAACTCGAGGGGTTCCTGCCCATAGGAAACCGTATCCCCCACCCGCACCAGTTTGTTAACCTCCGCAGGGTGGAGTCCAACATCAACCAGCAGGTATTTCATCTCAACCGGTCCATCCCCCACAGAGTCAGGCAATAGGTGCGCTGGGGGTTGCACGATCACCCCTGGTAATGCCTCTCTCCCATGCACGACAACTGGCTGACCTGGCAGGATGCGGTGGTCAATTCCCCCGATCATCGTCACATGCATCAACCCCTCCTTGATAGCGGTCACCATCATACCAATGGCGTCCATATGCGCTGAGATTAAAACCCGGTGGCGGGGATCTTTGCCCTGTCCCCGTTTTAACCCATGTAAGCTGCCGATCTTGCTGACGGAAAGCTCATCTGTCAGTGGCGCCCAGGTTTTTTGGATGATCTCTCGAACGGGTTTCTCATACGGATAAAATTTCTTTTAGAAAAGCTGTTAAATCAATCATAAATATTGAGGTCCTCTTAGAATCGGAATTATGGTGTCTCAGTATCTGTCATTGTTGGCAAGACTGTCTCTGTTGGTGAAGGTGGCATCAACGTTTCGGTATCTGTGGGGATAAGGGTCATGGTGGGTGTGTCGGTCATTGTGGGCGTCTCAGTCAATGTGGGCATCTCGGTCATTGTGAACGTTGCTGTCTGGGTTCGCGTCGCTGTGGGGGTTCTTGTTAGGGTTTGGGTGGCTGTCACCGTTGGCGTCAGGGTCACATAGGGCGTTCGCGTTATGGTCGCTGTTCTGGTAGACGTGAGCGTGGTTGTGGGTGTGACCCCCTGAGATTGTGATTGATTCATCCTCAAGACAACCAATCCCAAACAATAGCAAGGCAACGTGGCTATTAAAGCCAGGGTAAGGATATAACGCATCCGTTTATTTTTGCTTAGATCCTTCAAAATGCCTCCAACACGTCAAATCATAACACCAGGGCGTGAGCTAGGCAAGGTAAAGCCCACAGGTTAGCCCCTTGAAATTTGTTCTGTGAAGTGCAAAAATCTTCCCGCAATCACGGTAAAAGTCTGTTGGAAAGCCGATTTATGAAGTTTTCTTACAGGACACACTCTGGTTGGTGGCACAGTCATCATAATTATTGTTGGGTGATTTATTCTAAACGGGCTTATGGGCAATGAACCAAACCCGGGGCGAGTTTGTCTGGACGTCTGAGCGTTTCTTCAAGCTGCCGTACATCCCAGAGATTTCAAACCCAATTTCGTGCAGAAGAAACTGGATATCTGCGATGGGATAACCATGTTCACAGTGTGTCTCGCCAAAGCGCTCCCAAAGCTCTGCCCGGCGCTCAAAGACGGTGATCTCCATGGTGGCTATCTGGTTTTCATAATCAAAGGATTGTTGATGAAGTTCAATGAAATCCTTTGTTTCGTTTTGGATATAGGTTTCCTGGCGCATCCAATCTACAGCTAAACCATAAATGGTGTTCATATCAAAGATATAAAAACCACCAGGGTAAAGCGCATGATAAGCATTTTTAAACGCAGCATGAAGGTCTTTGACTGTCAGCATATAGTTCAACGAATCAAATAAGCAGGTGACGAGCCCAAATTCATTTTCAAAGGGCATTGCTCGCATATCTTCCACAAGGAAATTGACCGACATATCCCCTTTGTCAGCCTGTTCTCGTGCCAGAGTGATCATTTCATGTGATTGGTCGATATCGGTCACGGTATACCCTAATTTCGCCATCTCAATGGCAAAGCTACCCTCACCACAGGCGATATCCAATAGAGCGCATGGGTTAACCCCAAGCTCAGCCAGGTATTCCGGTAGAACCGATTCTGCCAATCCCTGAGAAAACCGCACATAAGGACCCTTTTGGTAAATTGATGCGAATCGGTTATATAGTCCCATGAAGCGCTCCTCAAAAATAATGTCAGGTTTATTATATCCATTACCTTGGAATCATGAAGATTTCATGATAATACTTATGACGATTATCAACCCTTCAGCGTGCTATAACCCTCATCCCTCACGTCTTGCTTCCTCAGGGCAGGCCGTCACGCCTTCGGCGTGCCACCTTCCCCTACACCTTAAGGTGTTCCGCTGCGCTCCAGGGGAAGGCGTTTATCACGTGGTATAACTATTTTGTTCTCATGAGGAAGAGTTGTTGGGTGGGTTGGGGACATTAATCTCAATAGCAGAATCATTGGTCAAGGGCAACATCATCGAATATCAGAGTTTTGATGACCAACCCACCATAAGAAGTTTCAATTCATATTTCAACTTAACATTCCACGATGTGCCATTCGATAGACTGCTCAGTCACAGTCACTTCAGCCCAGCAGCTCCCCAGTAATTTCCCCTTTACTTAATCAGGATTGAAATCAAGCCCTGAATCAGTCGATTTGAACCGGATCCCTTCTAAGAGGAATTTCGATAGAAATATGGCTTCATCGGTTGATGAATGACACTACCGAAAGCGCCAATCACCAAGCAACACAGATCATTAAAATTTTGCTTTGAAAATGCTCTCTCAAGCTCAAATGATGAATTCTTCACGTGAATACTTCTCATCCAGTTTTGCCAACCAGAAGGAGATCAGGGCACCAACCAGGAACAGCAAGGCGCATACAGCGATCGTCCATCCGCTGACACCGCTTGGGATGATGGCAATCGTCGAACCTACCACAATCCCAAGAATAAAGTGATACATGAAGGCATAAAATTTCTTAAACAGCCACGAGATCAAGCGCGCTAAGAGCAAAACAATTAGAATGCCGCCTAACACCAGCGGCACAATCACACCAAGGTCCAGGTGCCGGATACCGAAAGCCATAGGCTGGTACAACCCCAGGTAAATGAGAAAATTGGATGGGCTCATGCCAGGGACGACCACCCCCAAGCCGATCAGTGCGCCGCTCAACAACCAGTTAAAAAAGGAAGGTGTCAACTGAACACTGCGGATGCTCTCCATCCAACGCATCAAGAACACTGTGCCGACAGACATCAGCAACAGAACGATCCAATGCCAGGTCTTTCTGCCCTTTTTCCCGGAAGTCTTAAAAAGAGAAGGAAAGGTGCCGGCGATGAAACCAATAAAAAGCCAGGTGAACTGGGCAGGGTAATGACTAAAGGCAAAATCAACAACTGCAGAAAAAGCCACGACACCGATGATCCCACCTATCCCAACGGGGATAAAAAAAAGGAGGTTCTTGATAAACTTATTCCTCAAATTCCCCAGGAAACGCATCAGGGGCTCATAAATGCCAAAAACCACCGCCAAAACGCCACCTGAAAGCCCGGGAGTGATGAAACCAACTCCCACCAGGATGCCCTTGAGCAGGCGCAATAGCCAATCAACGATGGATTTTTTATTTTCAGTATTATTTGTTATCGTCATAGATCATCCTAAGTTCTCATTAAGGTCTTTTGATACCTGAAACCTGTCCATTATATTACAAATCTATTTAAAGGCGCAACGTAACTACTCAATTTGCAAGGGAAGTGGGGGGTGTGGTGTGGTGGCGAAGCCGCCACATCACATCCCCCACTGTTCAGCAGTAGGGACGCCTGTGAAGTTACGACAAGATTGATCAATAATCTTCCATCAGCGTCAAAATCCGGGCGAAATGCTTGGCACTTTTGACAAACAAATCCAGGCTGATTGATTCGTTGGGGGCATGCGCTTTGCTATCCGCATCGCCCGCGCCGGAGGAGATAATTGGCACGCCGAGATACTTTTGAAACATGAAATTTGGTCCGGAACCGCCTACCATTGGAATGACACGCGTCGGCTTTTCGTAAACGTCTCTGGCTGCTTCCACTGCCAGCTGGACAGCAGGATGATCGGGGTCGGTTTTAGCGGGTGGATTGCCACCCAGGTTGATGATTTCGATGTCCTCAAAACCCTGTGCGTCCAGGTGTGCCCTGAGCTGCGCCAGCACTTTTTCCGGCGTCTGGTTCGGTACAAGGCGAAAATCAACCTTGGCTGTTGCTTCTGCAGGCAGCACCGTCTTGGAACCCTGACCCTGGTACCCCGATTTCAATCCGCAGATCGTACAGGTCGGACTGAATACCTGCTCGATCATCAGTTCAAGCTCATCATCGATCCCTTTCAGAAAACCGGAAAGGTCATATTTTTCCTGATAATACGCCATCAACTTCGGTAACTGGGCAAACAACTCAATCTCACGTTGTGTAGGAGGCAGGATATCCTCATAAAAACCGGGCAGAAGGATGTTCTCATCCTTGTCCTTCATAGAATTCAAGGCCCACACCAGGCGCCAGGCTGCGTTCGGGAATATCGACCCACCCGTGCCTGAATGGACATCCTGGTTGGCTGTGCGCGCATGCAACTCTACGTAACAAATACCGCGCATCCCCGCCACTTGGATGGGATAGTTTTCATGGTCCACACCACCGACCTCCCACACGCACACATTACCTGACAGCAAGTCTTGATTGTCCCTGACAAAGGGCTCTAAATGAACACTCCCGATCTCTTCCTCGCCCTCCAGGATGAATTTGACATTACAGGGCAGTTCCCCTGCTTCAGCCAGAATGGCATCAACAGCATGCAGTCGGCTGATGAAATTGCCCTTATTATCAGCCACACCGCGTGCAAACAGTCTGCCTCCCCGTATTGTTGGCTCAAAGGGGGGGGAGTCCCATAGCTCCAGAGGTTCTGGCGGCTGAACATCATAATGGTCGTAGACGAGTAAGGTCTTATTCACTCGCCCTTTCCGTTCCCCAAAAACCACAGGGGAGCCACCCGTAGGCAGTATCTGAACAGTAAAACCGCGTGCATGCAAGGCTTCAGCGACCATACCCGCACAGGCTTCAATGCCCAGGTTTTGTGCGGCCACACTGGGTTGTGCACATAAACGCGATAATGCCTCAATACCCTGATCTAAGTTAGCCTCAATAGCAGCATCCACATTCTTGATATCCATAGCATCTTCTCCTCACTGGTCTGTAATTTACACTGTTGATCCTTATTGAGCGATCACTTATTAAAATAACTCCTCTAGAAAGTTCATAATCCCATAACCGGCAAATGCAAATATCATCATCTTCAATATCTTCCCGATTACACAGAAAACCAGAAATTTCCATACCGGCATCTTGAGTATGCCAGCTACCACGCCTGCCAGGTCAAACAGGGGGTTGGGAATGAAGGCTAAAACGAGAATGGTCACGTCGCCATACTTCTTCATCCAGCGCACCACACGTTCATACCGTACTGAGTTTTCAACCACCGCCTGTCCACTGAACCCTGCTAAATACCCAGAAAGCTCACCCAGGGCAGCACCTGCACCGGCTGCCAGGGAGACATACCAGGGGTTAAACACTGCGCCCATCGCAGAAGTGAACACCACCCCGGGCACAGGGATCAGGATGGTTGCGTTGGCAAGAATCGAAAAGAGGAAGATACCTGGATAGCCATAGGCTTGCAATTCCTGGATCCGTTCTCGGTTGATCATCAGGATAATCGTCAAGGTGATGACGATTAGCAGAACAATCACACGCAGGATGTTTAGGGTTCTTTTGGATAAACGTTTTTTATCGCGAGATCCCTCAATAATATTCATCCCCTCAGGAACCTCACGCACCTCTTCAGGATTCAATGTTGATCGCTCCATCCAGCAGCAACTGCAATCGGGCGATCACCATTTCAAGTGCCACGGGATTCCGACCACCCACCGGGACGATGACATCTGCATAACGTTTGGAGGTTTCCACAAAATCGAGGTGACTTGGACGGACTGTGCTGAGATATTGATCAATCACTGTTTGCATTGTACGCTCTCGTTCTTCAATATCCCGCGTAAGGCGCCGAATAAAGCGGATATCAGGATCGGTATCCACATAAATCTTCATATGAAACAAATCCCGCAACGCCTTCTCAACAAAAATCAAAATACCCTCCACCAGGATCACCGGTTTGGGGTCAACCCTGATCGTCTCCTGCTTGCGATTGTGCATTGTAAAATCATATACGGGCATTTCCACCGCTTGTCCCTGCATCAGTTGATGGAGATGTTTTATGAGCAATTCCGTCTCAAGTGAGTCGGGGTGATCATAATTGACCTTCAACCGCTCTTCGAAGGGAAGTTCTTTTTGATCCCGATAATAAGCATCATGGGGCAGATAAGCTATTTTATCCCTGCCAATTCTGTCAAGGATTAAATACGAAAGCGTTGTTTTCCCTGACCCAGTCCCGCCTGCGATGCCCACTACCATTGTTTCAAATGTTTGTTTTTTTCTGGTCATGCTGAAATTATAACCGCTGATTCGGGTATAATCCTAACCAGAATTGCAACTTCTCAACCTGCTCACGCTTCAGCAGCAGGGCTGACTGAGAAGTCACCAGAATTCACGAATTTTGGAGGTAACATGGCTGCAAAATTGATTGATGGGAAGGCAATCGCTGAACAATTGCGTGAGGATGTAAAACAACAAGTTAAAGAAAGGACAACCAAGGCTCTGCCCATCCCCGGCTTGGCGACGGTGATTATCGGGGACAATCCAGCCTCTAAAGTTTACGTTCGGATGAAGCAAAAAGCCTGCCAGGAAGCCGGTATCCTCTCCATTGGTCATGAATTGCCCCCAGAGGCATCCCAGGAGGAAGTTGAAGCGCTTATCCAGGAATTGAATCAGGATCCCAAAATCCATGGCATTCTGGTCCAGTTACCCTTACCTGCTGGCCTGGATGAAGAAAAGGTTCTCAACACCATCAATCTGAGAAAGGATGTGGATGGTTTTCATCCGATCAATATCGGTCGATTAGCCCAAAAAGGGCGCGAACCGCTTTTTGTCCCCGCCACCCCATCGGGTGTGATGGTCCTGCTGGAAGAGGCTGGGGCGGTGCTGGAAGGGTCCAATGCAGTCGTTTTGGGTCGTTCTAACATTGTCGGCATGCCCGTCAGCCTGTTACTTGTGCGTGCTAATGCGACCGTCACCATTTGCCACTCGCGCACAAAGGACATCCCAGCTATCACACGCAATGCCGAGATCCTGGTAGCAGCCGTTGGCATTCCCGAATTTGTGCGCGGTGATTGGATCAAACCTGGTGCGACTGTGATCGATGTGGGCGTTAACCGTGTCGAAGATGAGACACGTAAAAGTGGCTACCGCCTGGTCGGTGATGTCGCTTTTGATGAAGCCCTGAAAATTGCTGGCGCCATCACCCCTGTCCCCGGGGGCGTAGGTCCAATGACGATTGCCATGCTTCTGCGCAATACGCTGCGCGCTGCCCGTTTGGCAGATGGGAACAATCTAAAATAATATTTCTTTCCACCCTACAAATAATTTCGTCATTGTTAGCAGAGCCTAAACTGTCTCAAGATAATGCGTCTAGACACACATAAAACCCAAACCAACTGTTATCAATTTGACATGGTGAATTAGCCTAATAAGCAGCTAAACGAGTCCTCGTAACTTCTCAAGATTACCCCGGTAAAGGAATCAACTCAAAATTCCATCACAATCGTCACTGGACCATCATTCACCAACCCAACTTCCATGTGGGCGCCGAAGGTCCCTTTTTGAGTAGGCACACCCCAAGCGGTCAACAGCCCGACAAAGAGGTCGACCAATGGCTCCGCCAGGTCTGGTGGGGCTGCATCCGTAAAAGATGGCCGTCGTCCTTTGCGCGTGTCGGCGTACAATGTAAACTGTGAGACAACGATCGCCTCGCCAACCACATCCAGTAAAGACAGGTTCATCTTTTCATCCGCATCCTCGAAAATGCGCAGGTGAACGATCTTTTCTGCCATTTGCTGGGCGATCAACTCAGTGTCCTCTGGGGCAATGCCTAAAAGAATCACCAACCCCTCACCAATTTGTGCCACAATCTGACCATCGACCGAAACGCTTGCTTCTTTCACACGTTGCAAAACCGCTTTCATAATGCCCTTCCGATGCTTTTCCTTACCCTAAAGATTTCATCTCCGATTATAGCACCCCTTTACATCGCAAGAATCACCATTCACCATTCACCACTCACAATAAGCTATAATACGATCATGCATAGCTCACTTAAAGACGCCGAGCTCGTTTGGGTTGATCAGCCACACAAACTACATGAAGTGAGTGACGAACTGGCAACCCAGGACATACTGGCCGTCGATACAGAATCCAACAGTTTATATGCCTACCAGGAACAGGTCTGCCTCATTCAATTCTCAACCCCCAAAAATGACATTCTGTTAGACTCTCTTGCTCTGACGAATCTCTCATCATTAGAACCCATTTTCAAATCAGATCGGATCCTCAAGGTATTTCATGCGGCAGAATACGATTTGATCTGCCTCTTTCGCGATTACGGTTTTCGTTTCAACTACTTATTCGATACGATGATTGCAGCCCGTATCTTGGGTTATCAGCAGGTCGGGCTGGGGTCACTCCTGGATCATTTTTTTGGCGTACAGATGAATAAGAAATACCAGCGCGCCAATTGGGGCAAACGCCCGCTCAAGCAAGATATGCTTGAATACGCCCGGCTGGACAGCCATTACTTAATCCCACTGCAAGCACGACTTCGTGAAGAGCTGGAGGCGTCCGGATGGTGGAAACTGGCGCTGGAGGACTTTCGTCGGTTAACTCAAAATATTGAAGATACGACCGAATCCAGTGAGGAAGATTTCTGGAATCTGAGAAACGCACGATACCTCAGCCCTGAGAAAGCCGCCGTCCTCAAATCTGTTTATCAATTTCGAGAAGCTGTTGCAAAGACCCAAAAC
>CAZWDG010000001.1:22317-31278 GCA_964633075.1 uncultured Candidatus Brevefilum sp. | reverse complement strand
ATGCAAATGATCGTGCAGATGCTGCAGCCCTGGCAGGCAGCCATTCAAGCACCAGCACAAGCGCAGGAAGCTGTTCTGGGTCATTTGCTTTCAATCTATGCCCAAACCGGCTACGGTCAGAAGTATGGTGCGAAATCAGTAGGTTCGATCGAGGATTACCGACACAAATTTCCCATCACAACCTATGATGATTACCAACCCATCATTCGCAGGGTGATGGCGGGTGAAAGTGATCTCCTCTTAAATGAGCCGGTTCTGGGCTGGGCGATCACCCGTGGCACGACCAAGGGGGAGAATAAATTCATTCCAATGACGCCCACGGATATCGAGATGCGGGTCTCTGCTGGTCGGGCGGTGATGATGTACGCTAATCAATCACGCTCAGTGGAGGTCTTCGCGGGGGTGAACCTCAACTTGAACTTTCCATCGGTGGTTGGGACGGTGAAAGCGGGTGAGCGTGAGGTTGAATACGGTTACAGTTCCGGGATTTATACCAAATTCGTCTCACATAAGACGCCTGTGCGTTCCCTCCCTTCCCAGGAGGACATCGACGCCTTGGGTGGTAGTAAGGCCTGGTCTGCCTGGGAAAAACGTTTTGATCTGGCTTATGAACAGTGTCTGGGGCAAAATGTGACCCTGGTGGGCGGCGTTGCCCCCACAGCCCTTGAATTTGGTCGCTATCTTTATAAAAAACACCGGTCTTATCCCAAAGACCTCTGGCGGGTTTTGGTGATGACCTTGGGCAGCACCCCAGGGATCAACACCTATCGGGCAGGCACGCTGAAGGCTTTATACGGTCGCCAGGTTGTCATCCGTGAGATTTATGGGACCACCGAAGGGATGTTTGGTCAGCAGATGGATGACAAACGCGCCTGGGTGCCGAATTATGATCTGTTTTTCTTTGAGGTGGAGACATCAAACGGCGTCAAGATGCTCCATGAGATGCGCCCAGGTGAAACTGGGAGCCTGGTGGTCTCAACGCCGGTTTTGGCTCGGTACAAAATTGGTGACCTGATCCGCGCCTATTCCCCGCCTTATTTTCGCTGTATTGGGCGGGATAAGTGGGTTACACCCCTCGTGCATACCTGGCGGATGGTCAAAACGCTGGATTTTGGCGGCTTATAGCCTTATTTTCGGCTTCTGATCAGGGCGCTGGCAAGTGCTGAGAGGCCCATGGCAATCAAGACGAAAGGCCATACAATGTTCCAGCCGAAGATTCCACCCAGTCCGATCCCAAGGAAGATCGCCGCCAGGAAGAAATTGCCTCCGGTTGAGGAGCGATAAGCAGGCACAAAGGTGCGGATTAAGGCTTCCAGGAAGACCAGCACGCCGGCGCCGAGAAAGATGACCGACCAGGTACTCAGTCGGTCGATTGTAATGCCCTCGATGCCCAGCGGTGCGGTTTTTATTTGATCCAGCCATCCTAAATTAGCAGCAAGGAAGACTAACCCAGCCCAGATCAGGATCAAGGCCCAGATGAGGGAGCTCAGCGGATCCTGGTTATGCTTTTCCTCTTGCTTTTCGTCCTCTTTTTCCAATTTCTCTTCGGTTTTTTCATCGTAATAGGGTTGCTGTTTCGGCGGTTCAGCTTGGGGTTTATTTTCTTGATCTGTCATGGCTTATCCTTTTCCTGTGACGAATGAATTAAATATCTCTATTAAAATAACACAATTTATCCCTCATAACAATATATTTCCTATTCATTATAACCTGTCAATATTGCTGAATGGTATTATCACTTATGAAGACGATCTCCCTGGCTTATTTCATCTGAATTGAATTTTTGTCTTGCGAAATCATGAATTTTATTTATAATAGTCGTAGACATCAGGGTATCTGTCATGAATGGATAGTAACCCTGATTGTTCCCAAATGTCACTGATTAATTGAATAACAAAACCTCTTGACCCAAAATCGGATTTGTGGATTTCACTTTAATAAAGGAGAAAAGGCGATGAAAAAGAATATTTTATTCGTTTTGGTTCTGACATTGTTATTGGGTTGTGCACCCCCTGTTGAGGAACCGCAAACCGCTGAGCTAAATTTGCCCCCTCAGGAAGAAGTCGTTCCTCCCACGGATACACCAGAACCCACTGCCACTTTGGTGCCGCCAACGGACACACCGCAACCGACAGCAACCTTAGAACCTACTTTAGAACCTACTTTTACATCGACAGTGACACCCTTGCCGGAAGGTGTATTATTCAGAGATGACTTTGAGGGCTATCTCCAACCCGGCTGGGGGTGGATCAATGAAAATCCTGATAACTGGTCCTTTGTGACATTTGGAGATTCCAGTTGGCTACAAATCATCGGTGAAAATGCTGGGGGATTTGGTGAAAATCGAACCAATATATTGATGCGCCCATTACCGGAAGGCGATTTTGTAATTACAGCTCATATTGTGGCAGATCCACATGTGAATTTTCAGCAAGCCAATATCTTTATCTATGAAGATCCTGAAAATTTCATTGTTATGAATTTTGGATTTGCTGATGTCTTTCAATTTGAATCCGGATCAGGTCATGGATATTTTATGGAGACATTTATCGAAAATAATCCGTTTGGAGATGTTTATGCCGTTCCTAGATCACCCGAAGACACGGATGTTTATTTGCGATTAGTGAATCAAGGGGGCAGAATCACAGGCTATTATGGGACAACATATGGTGATTGGCAGCAAATCGGTGCTTTTGGGAATTACTTCGATTTTGTCAGTGTTGGCTTAGGAGCGACCAATTCTGTGCCGCCAGAATATGAGGTAGAAGATATCGAAGCTTTATTTGATTATTTTGAGATCTCCCTTCCCTGATGATCTTGAATGCGATGATTGAATGGTGGGTGGGCGATTCGTCCACCCACTTCTTTATGTGAAGTAGAGATACTAAATTTGTCCTATAGATTTCAGGTAATTTGGCTATCCCTTGTGGATTTTTTCTGGTTTAAGTCATAATGGCTTCTAGCCAGGGGGATGCGCGCAGGGTTCGACTGACTTTCTCTTATGTAATTCTTATCGTATTTGATTATATTAAACCCAATCGTGAAAAACTTTTTTGAAAGGAAGAAAAACCTCCATGTCAGAACAAATTAATCCGAGTGAAAACCAGCCGATTCCCTTTAAAGCAGAAACACAGCAATTGTTAAATATCCTGATTCATTCGCTGTATACTGAGAAGGAGATCTTCCTGCGAGAGCTGATATCTAATGCCTCAGACGCGCTGACCCAGCTTGATTTTTTAATGTTGACGGATCGGAATATTCTTGACCCAGAAATCCCATCAGAAATCCATATCCGCACGGACAAAGATCAGAACCTGTTGGTGATTGAGGATACGGGGATTGGGATGACCCGTGATGAGCTGGTGGAAAACCTGGGCACGATCGCTCATTCTGGGGCGAAAGCCTTTGTCGAGGCTGCGCGGACGTCGGAGAAAAACCTGACTGAAATCATTGGGCAGTTTGGCGTTGGTTTTTACTCTGCCTTCATGGTGGCCGAATCGATTCGGGTGGTCTCGCGATCTTATCGGCTGGATGCGCAACCCGCTGCTTGGGCGGCGGCAGGTGAGGACACCTATACCCTGGGAACGGGAGATCGCCAGAAGCGAGGCACGGAAGTACGCATCAAACTCAAAGAAGATGCCAAGGAGTTCCTGGATGACTCGCGACTGCGACAGGTGATTAAACGTCACTCAGATTTCATTCCTTATCCCATTTATCTCAACGATATAAGTGAACCTATCAACCGCCAGACAGCAATCTGGCGGGGATCTCCCAGAGAAGTGGAGGAGGAAGCCTACCAGGAATTCTACAAGCAGATGACCCTGGATTTCAATGACCCCTTAGCTCACACCCACATGGTCGTTGATGCGCCCGTGCAGATGTATGCGCTCCTGTTCATCCCGCAGGATCCCGGGAACCTGGTTTTTTCACCGCGCAAGGAACCTGGGCTCAAGCTTTATGCCCGTAAAGTGCTGATCAAGGAATTTTGCACCGATCTCCTGCCCCCTTATCTCAATTTTATCCAGGGGGTGGTCGATTCCGAAGATCTGCCGATAAATGTCTCGCGCGAAAGCGTACAATCCAACCGTATCATGGCCAATTTAAAGCGATTGATCACGGCTAAAGCCTTGGAAATGCTCAAATCATTGGATGGTGACGATGCGGAAAAGATCCAAAAATTCTGGGAAACCTACGGGATGCTGTTAAAGGAAGGGGTGGCCATCGAGCAGGATGAGCCGGAGAAACTCTTCCCCCTCTTGCGATTTCATACGGATAAAGACCTGGCAGGATGGTCTTCATTGGACGATTATCTCACACGTGCGAACCCCGATCAGAAGGAGATCTATTATTTCCTGGGTGAAGATCCCAGAGCGGTACGCTACAGCCCGCATATGGACGCTTTTCGTAGAGCGGATATTGAAGTCCTTGTGCTGTCAGACCCGGTTGATCCCTTTATGCTCATGCAATTGAAGACCTACCAGGATCATCCACTGGTCAATGTTGCCGAAGCCGATCTCCCTGAAAAGGAGGCTGAAAAGTCAGAGGAAGTTGAACCTCCAGCGCTTGATGGGGCAGCTGTGGCGGATTTGATCGTGAGATTTAAATCTCTACTGGGAGATCGGGTCAGTGATGTGCGTACCACGGAACGCCTATTCGATTCACCTGCCCGGCTGGTTGACGCAGAGGGTGCCCCCGATCAATCCGTGCAGCGGGTTTACCAGATGGTGGATAAGCATTTTGAGTTACCAAAGAAGGTCTTAGAATTAAATCTGAGACATAAGATCATGCTGCGTTTAGCCAGGATTCGTCAACTTGACCCAAAATTTGACCTGGTGGCTGAGCAGGTTTTTGAAAACGCCTTGCTGGTCGAGGGATTGCACCCGGATCCGGTCAGCATGGTGACGCGCATTCAGGATTTAATGGTTAGCGCCTTGGGTGAGGTACAAGAGGATTAGTGTAAGGCCTTAGGTTTATTAGCCCATCCATTCCACAATGGTGCTTTCCCCCTGGCCGACACCCACACAGAGGGTTGCCAGTCCGTAAAATGGTTTCTGAGTGGAAGGGGCTCGACGACGCATTTCGTAGAGCAGGGTGGTCATGATGCGTGCCCCAGAGCATCCCAGGGGATGACCCAATGCGACCGCGCCGCCATTGACATTGGTGATCTCGTAAGGCAGAGTCAGTTCATCCATCACAGCCAGCGCTTGCACGGCAAAAGCTTCATTGAGCTCGATCAAATGAATATCTTTAATGCCCAGTCCTGCCCTTTGCAGGGCTTTTTGTGTTGCTGGAATTGGCCCCAAGCCCATCGTGCGAGGGGGAACACCCGCCGCTGCCATGCTGACAATGCGTGCCAGGGGCTTTAGTCCTAATTCTCTGGCTTTGTCTTCGCGCATGATCAAAAGGGCAGCTGCGCCATCATTTAGCCCCGAGCTGTTCCCGGCAGTGACCGTGCCATCCTGTTTAAATGCTGGGTGCAAACGGCCGAGCGCTTCCAGGGAAGTGTCACGCCGGGGGCGTTCATCTGTATCAAACATCACCGGATCCCCTTTACGCTGGGGGATGGGGATTGAAAGGATTTCCTCAGCAAATTTACCCGAATCGATGGCAGCAATCGCCCGTTGGTGGCTGGCGAGGGCAAATTGATCCTGAGCCTGGCGCCCGATTCCCGTCTTCTCAGCAATGTTCTCAGCTGTGATTCCCAATGGGTCAGTACCGTGTGTGGCAGCCATGCTTGGATTGACAAAACGCCAACCCAACGTAGTGTCGTACGCGGTCAAGTCACCTACCGGCTGGTTTAGTCTGGGGAGGGCATAGGGGGCGCGGCTCATGCTCTCCACGCCACCCGCGATGAAAACATCACCGTCACCTGCACGAATCGATCGGGCAGCGGTATTGATCGCCGTGAGCCCCGAGGCGCATAAGCGATTAAAGGTGACCCCTGGCAGAGTCACCGGCAGGTCAGCCAGGAGGAGCGCCATCCGGGCGACGTTGCGGTTATCCTCACCAGCCTGGTTGGCGCAACCCAGGTAGACCTCCTCGATCAGGATGGGATCGAGGTGATTTCGCTCAACCAAGGCTTTGATGGTTATGGCAGCCAGGTCATCTGGGCGCACGGTGGAAAGGCCACCACCCAAGTTGCCGATCGGGGTTCGGATCGCATCTACAATCACAGCTTCAGACATAGGATCACTCCTTCAGGATTTTGGTTCAACTAGATTTTACCATCAGGACAGGCGGCTTGAGGAGGATTTAAGGCCTATGATTTTCAGTTAGTTTCATAAGGTGTTGTTGGTAAAATGCGATTACAATTAGGTCATCAACGGTAAACCAGCAGGGATGTGCTGGAAATCTAAGTGATAGTAGCGTCTTTTGTTTCGTGGGAGCATAGCATGGGACGGGTTTTTATTGAAGAATTACAAAAATTGATCTCCCTGCATCAACAGGTCGCGGGGTTGAATCCGGCATTGGGAAAATTTTACCCAGTGGTCATTGTCAAGGGGGATCAATTTCTTATCTACGATTTAGACACAACAGGTGAGAGATATCAGTTTGTTAAGGCGATTCCCGCGCCTATGCCAGTTCCAGAAGGGGCACGGGCTGCCTTTCAGCTGGAGGATTATGGTGGGAGGATCGCTTGCGTGGTGACCCCCGATGTTTTCGACGCACCAGAGGCTTATGTCACTATTTTGCATGAGTTTGTCCACTGCTACCAATATGAAACCTGCTAGCAGGATTTGAAAATGGGATTGGATATCGCTCGAAAAGCAATCGAGGAAGGCGATTTCATGTGGGAGATTCAGCATCCTTTCCCCTACACTGCTGAGGATTTCAGCAAACCTTATCAACGTCTCTTAACAGCGATTAAAGATGAGGATCATGGCGAGGTTATTGAAGCTCGCAGAGCGCTAAAAGCGTATTTAGGCGTCCATGATTATGAATATATGGTCTGGCAGGAGTGGAAGGAGGGTTTTGCCCGTTGGGTGGAGAATCTTGTAAAACGAGAATTAGGATTACCTGAGAATAAAGTTGGATTAAAGCATCCCTTCAGCCGAGTCGTATTCTATGCAGGTGGTGAGGCTTATATCAATTATTTAGCACAGTCTTTTCCGCCGTTGGTCAATGACCTGACTGCCTTGTTTGTCAAGATGCTTGCCATCTAAATTTTTTTGATGAAGGGAGTGTTTTGTTAGTCAAGTTATCGAAGAAATCCCCATAATTAGTAAAACTTGCTGTATCTGTGGACATTTGTCTCTCTAAAAATGAGGCAAAGAATATGGAGTATACTATAGATGTGTCCTCAAGGCCTCACCTGATCGCAACCCTGGACATATCTATTAAATCGGAATAAGGAGGATTATTTATGCCCCCCAAGGGATATATTATTGTCAATGAGTTATATTGTAAGGCTTGCGAGTTATGTGTGACGGATTGCCCCTTCAATGTCCTCGCGCTAGATATGGACCGCTTGACGCCCAAGGGTTATCATCCTGCCCATATGGTCAACCCTGAGGCTTGCACAGGTTGTGGCATCTGCGCGATTGTGTGTCCAGATGCTGCCATCACCGTTTATCGGTATGAAAAGCAAAAGGAGGAAGCCTAAAATGGCAAAAGAATTGATCAAAGGCAACACTGCTGTCGCTGAAGCCGCCATACGTGCTGGCCTTGTGGCTTATTTTGGATACCCCATCACACCGCAAACCGAATTACTGGAACACCTCTCAGCCCGGATGCCTGAATTAGGTCGGCCTTTCGTCCAGGCGGAAAGCGAACTGGGTGCCATTAATATGGTTTATGGTGCTGCTTGCACCGGCAAGCGTGTGATGACCTCTTCCTCCAGCCCGGGCGTCAGCCTGATGATGGAAGGGCTATCTTATATTGCAGGCACGGAGGTCCCAGCCGTCTTGGTCGATGTTGTCCGTGGCGGTCCTGGCCTGGGCAATATTGCCCCGGCACAAGGGGATTACAACCAGATCGTCCACGGTGGCGGTCATGGTGATTATCACCTGATTGTCCTCGCCCCCGCCAGTGTTCAGGAAGCGGTTGACCTGACGGTCCTGGCGTTTGATTTAGCGGAGAAATACCGTAATATTGTAGCTGTCTTATTGGATGGCAGTATTGGGCAGATGATGGAACCGGCAGAACTTCCCCCCATGCAGCCGCTTAAGACCGAAATCCCTGAGTGGGCGGTGCGCGGTACCCAAGGCAGCGAAAAGCGGGTGCTTACTTCCATCAACCTGGACCCACCCGCCCAGGAGGTTATGAACCTGCGCCTGATGAAACGCTGGCAGGAGATCGAAGAGAACGAGGTTCGTTATAAAGAATATTTCATGGGGGATGCTGAATATGTGGTGGTTGGATTTGGGACTGCTGGGCGCATTTCACTTTCCGCTGTTCGGGCAGCGCGTGAACAGGGTATTAAAGTTGGTCTGTTACGCCCCATCACCCTAGCGCCTTTCCCGAATGAAATTTTGGATGCCTTGTCAGAAAAGGTCAAGGCATTCTTGGTGGTCGAGATGAATTCCGGCCAGATGCTTGAGGATGTACGCCTGGTCGTGAGAGGGCGTAAGCCGGTTGAGTTCTTTGGACGCATGGGCGGTGTTGTACCCTTCCCGGATGAGGTTTTAATTGAGATTAAACGCCTTGTGGAAGATCCCCTCACAACAGCAGGTCACCCACGTGATCGGTGGCTGGCCCGATTAGCAGAGACGTTAGGATAAGGAGAAAATAATGGTAAGTACAGATATGCCGACCAAGATTGTCTATCAACGACCAAAAGTCTTTGACCCCAGAACCACGCACTATTGCCCCGGTTGTACCCATGGGGTGGCACACCGGTTGGTGGCAGAAGTGCTGGAGGAGATGGGTGAAACAGAAAACACAATTGGTGTGGCTTCTGTGGGTTGTTCAGTGTTTATCTACAATTATTTTAATATCGATTTTGTCGAAGCAGCCCATGGG
>CAZWDG010000001.1:0-22307 GCA_964633075.1 uncultured Candidatus Brevefilum sp. | reverse complement strand
ATCGAGCCGCCACCGCACGAGCCGCGGCCCGAGGCGCACCGGCGATGGCAACCGGTATCAAACGTGTTTATCCGGAACGCACGGTGTTCACCTATCAGGGTGACGGAGACTTGGCGTCAATTGGGATGGGGGAGATTGTAGGCGCCGCCTCTAGAGGCGAAAGAATTACCGTGATCTTCATTAATAACGCCAATTATGGGATGACTGGTGGTCAGATGGCACCTACCACCCTTCCCGGTCAGCGGACAACATCATCTCCGACAGGACGAGATGTCGGGCGGCAAGGATTTCCCATCCAGACGGCTGAATTACTCTCAACACTGGGAGGATCGGCTTATATTGTGCGGCGCAGCATGCACTCTTCGCGCGAGATACGCCGGGCAAAGCAAGCCATTCGCACTGCCTTCGAGGTGCAAAAGCACGGTCTGGGCTTTTCCCTGGTCGAATTACTTTCCACCTGTCCGACGAACTGGGGTCTGACACCTGCAGATGCTAGAAATTGGGTGGAAGAACGGATGCTGCCCTATTATCCCCTGGGTGATTATAAAGTCACCTCCGCAGTTGCGGATCTCAAGTATTAAGGAGAATCAAAGATGCAACAAGAAGTGATTATTGCTGGTTTTGGTGGGCAGGGTGTGCTCTTTGCCGGGCAGTTGTTGTCTTATGCTGCGATGGATGAGGGAAAGAATGTCACCTGGATTCCCTCTTATGGTCCTGAAATGCGGGGGGGCACTGCTAACTGCACGGTTGTGATCTCGGATGAGGAGATTGGTTCACCCTTTGTCAAAAATCCCACCGCGGTAATCGCCATGAACCTGCCGTCGCTGGAAAAATTTGAAGATCTGGTTGAAAAAGGTGGCGTTTTGGTCGTCAATACCTCGATGGTCAATCGGGAGGTGGTACGTGAGGATATCAACGTGGTCAGTATTCCTGCCAATGACGTTGCTGAAGCGCTGGACAGCAAGCGCTCTGCAAATATGGTGGCGTTAGGTGCACTGCTGGGTAATCTGGACCTGCTCTCTTTAGACGCAGTGGAAAAAGCCCTGGAAGCCCATTTGCCAGAGCGGCATAAGCAGTTTTTGCCCGGGAATAAGGCTGCCCTTCGAAAAGGGGCAGAATTTAAGGCACGTGAGGCTGTTCTGGACTGAAACGGATCTGTTTTAATCATCTAGACCCCGTGGATCTGGCATTTCCCGGGGTCTAATGCGTTCTAAGTCATTAACCGTTATAATAAGCGTTACCGCTAAATCGGAGACCGAGTTGAAATGCCGATCGAAGCCTGAATGAAGAGATAATGAATGGATATCCAATGAAAATTCGCATGTCATCCCCCGACCTTACTGATGCAGACCGTCAGGCAGTATTGGACGTGGTCAAAACACCTAATCTGAGCATGGGCCCTAAGATTGAAGCCTTTGAGCGAGCCTTTTGCGAGTTTACGGGTGCCAAATACGCTATTGGCGTCAGTTCTGGCACTGCCGGACTGCACCTATGTGTGCGCGCGGCAGGTATTGATGTGGGGGATATCGTCGTCACCTCGCCTTTTTCTTTTGTGTCCTCGACCAATGTGATTCTATTCGAAAAAGCCCTTCCAGTTTTTGTAGATGTAGACCCGGTTACGGGCAATATTGATCCGGATCTGCTCAACCAGGCTGTGGAAGATCTGTCCTTTGGTGGCGAAAGGACACGCCGCTGGCTGCCTCGTCGTTTGCCGCCAGTTAATCAGGGTTCTTTAAAATCGGTTAAAGCAATTTTGCCTGTTGATGTATTTGGACAGCCGGCGGATTACGATGCAATCCAAACTATTGCCAGCCAATATGATCTGGTGGTGATCGAAGACTCCTGTGAGGCACTGGGTGGTGAATATAAGGGTCGCCCAGCCGGTACCCTGGGTGATTATGGTGTGTTTGCTTTTTATCCTAACAAACAGGTGACCACCGGAGAGGGTGGGATGATCGTTACGGATGATGATCAGGCAGCGGATTTTATGCGTGCCCTGCGCAACCAGGGGCGTGCCCCTGGGGACACTTGGCTTCAGCACACACATCTGGGCTATAACTATCGTTTGGATGAGATGAGTGCTGCCTTGGGTTTATCGCAAATGGATCGATTAAAAGATCTGTTACAAAAACGTGAACGTGTGGCAGATTGGTATGCGCATCATCTTAGCAGGATTGAGGAGGTCACCCCGCCGCAACTGGTCCAAAACACCACTCGTGTCAGCTGGTTCGTGTATGTGATCCGTGTGGCGCAGACGATTGACCGCGATCGCCTGGCTCAGGTTCTTAAAGAAAAGGAGATCCCGGTTCGACCATATTTTTCACCGATTCACCTCCAGCCATATATGCAAAAAATGTTTGGTTTTGAGCTCGGTGATTTTCCGGTGACAGAAGACCTGGGGAATCGCAGTCTGGCGCTGCCCTTTTCGGGCAAAATGTGTGAGGAAGAGGTTGTGATTGTCTGTCAGCGGATTTCTGAAGCCCTGGTTGCCGCTCAAAAATTCGCATCCTAAAACCAGCGAACAATGGAAAAAGCGTTTTACCCCCCACGCCGTACCGGTATTATCTTTCAGGGTTCTATCATCTTGCTCTTGATGGTTGCTGGTGGCTATTTTTTCTTTATCGCCACACAGGATCCTTCTGGGCTGGGCTTTTTACAATATATGATGATCGCATTGGTGATCTTATCATCCTTACCCCTTTGGATTTACCGGTTTTATTCTCTGGTTAACGCCACGTATATTCTCAGGCGCGATGGGCTCTTGATCCGTTGGGGGTTGCGACGGGAGGATATCCCATTGAGGTCGATCGAATGGATCCGGCCTGCTGAAGAGCTGGGATTTCGTCTGCCGATGCCCTGGTTGCGGTGGCCTGGGTCTATTTTGGGAAGCCGTAAAGTGCCTGAATTGGGGTCGGTTGAATTTTTGGCATCTGATCTGGCTCATATGATTCTGGTGACGACACCTGAAAAAATTTATGCCATTTCCCCCGATGAAGTTAATCAATTCATGTTTCTCTTCCAGCAGGTCAATGAGATGGGCAGCCTCATGCCGCTCCAGGCACAATCCGTCTATCCAACAGTTCTTCTGGGTAGGGTGTGGGAAGATCGCCTGGCGAGGAGTTTGATCATTGTCGGTTTTGGGGTCGGATTGATTCTTTTGATTGCTGTTGCGATTGCAGTTCCAAATATCGACACCCTTGTCTGGACAGGAAGGGGTGAGATTGCACCAGCCGAGCGTTTGCTCTTATTATCTGTGCTTGACGGAATGATCTGGTTGTTCAATCTTTTGCTGGGAATTTTCTTGTACCGCAGGGGTAGTGATTTACGGATCGCAGCTTATTTGTTGTGGGGTTCAGCAGCATTGACTGGTCTTCTTCTCTTTATAGGGAGTTTGATCCTGATTTTTTAACCCGACGCCATCCCTTAGGTGGGAGGTGTGGATGATGATGATCTGGAAGTTAGAGGGGAACGTTTGATGGAAAAATTTTTACTCGGTCTGGCAGCAGGGATCGGTATTAGCTATCTGGCATACCGGGCTCATGCCCTCAACCGCAGCGGTTTTCTTGCCGCCAGCATTCTGGGGACGATTATTTTTGGCTTAGGCGGTGTGGGCTGGGCATTGGTTTTATTGACCTTTTTCATCTCATCCAGCGGGCTCTCAATGATCTTCAAAGCTAAAAAGACTGGAAGTGATCAGGATTTCGCCAAAGGCTCTCAGCGGGATGCGGGGCAGGTGTTGGCGAACGGTGGCGTGGCGGGTGTTTTGGCTTTGACGTATTTTATTCTGTCACAATTCGTTACGGATAGTCATTGGTTTGGGGTTCTTTGGCTGGGATTTGCAGCCAGCCTAGCCGGCGCAAATGCCGACACCTGGGGGACAGAGTTGGGGATGCTCAATCCCCGGGAGCCGATTTTAACCACCAATTTCAAGCCTGTGCTCAAAGGAACCTCAGGAGCAGTCAGCCTGGTGGGTTCGCTGGCAGCTTTATGCGGCTCGGGATTGGTGGCAGGGCTGGCGGCATTGGTTGAGAAGGCAGGATGGGCGCCTGGATGTGAGTTATCCTCAAGGGGTCAGTTTCTCCTGATTACATCGGCTGGTTTTATCGGTGCCTTGATTGATTCGTATCTCGGTGCGACCCTTCAAATCATTTATTATTGTCCCCGATGTGAAAAAGAAACAGAACGCCATCCTTTACATGTGTGTGGTATGAAAACCTCGTATCTGCGGGGTTTAATGTGGATGAATAACGATTGGGTAAATGCCACCTGCACAATGAGTGCGGGGTTGGTGGGGATGTTGTTGGGGATTGTTTTGTAAGTGGGGGAGGGTGAATTGTGGATGGTAGGGTATAGCCCAATTTCTTTTTAATTTGAGATCGTTGTTGAAATCACCCGAATCCAAGACTGGTATTCCATCGAAGAAGGTCCAAGACCTAAAGGGGATAACAGAACATTGTTTTAGGGGAACCCAGTCCGATCACATTCACCCCCAGAGCTGCCATCAGGTCTGGCTTGATCTCACCGAGCCATTGGTAAGGTTCGACGATCTTAACTGGCGTCATTGGGGGCAAGCGCAAGTGCCTGGCGCAGTTATTAAACGGAACTGACGTGCATCCCCGTCGTCGGACTGGTGCCCATATCCAGAGGAACCCGATCTGGCAGCTGATGGTTGGTTGTTAAGCCAACACGTTCCCGAAAATTTTTCCAACCTGCTCCTTGCCGGTGTTTTTATCCTTTTGCCACCAATTCTGCGATTTTCACCAGCGTTTCAACCGCCTTTTCCATGGCGAAGGTGGGGATAAATTCATATTTTCCATGAGCGTTGTGCCCCCCTGTGAAGATGTTGGGGGCTGGCAAACCCATATAGGACAATTGACTGCCATCGGTTCCACCGCGAATAGGATCAATCTTTGGTGTCAACCCAACGGATTTGACCGCCTGGATGGCAAATGCCATGATTTGGGGTTGTTTTTCAACCTCTTCGCGCATGTTGTAGTACTGGTCCGTGATCTTGATTTCGACGATTGTTTCGCCATATTTTGTATTGATAAAGTCGGCGGCTTGCTGTATCAAGCGCTTTTTTAATTCAAACTTGTCGCGGTCGTGGTCGCGGAGGATATAGGTCATGTTGGCTTCTTCAACAGTGCCATTGAAATGATACAGGTGATAAAATCCCTCATATTTCTCGGTGAATTGTGGTCGTTCAAAGACGGGCAGGAGTTCGTTGAGTTCCATGCCGATCAGCAGGGCATTGCGCATCTTCAACTTAGCAGTACCTGGGTGGACGTTACGCCCGTGAATAGTCAGTTCCGCTCTGGCACCGTTGAAATTTTCGTACTGCACTTCACCGACTTCGCCGCCATCAATGGTATAGGCGAAATCTGCGCCAAATTTTTCAACATCAAAATGATCCACACCCGAGCCAACCTCCTCATCGGGTGTGAAACCAATTTTGATCGTGCCATGTTCAATCTCAGGATGGTCTAATAGATATTCAACAGCCGTAATGATCTCAGCGATCCCGGCCTTGTCGTCCGCGCCCAGGAGGGTGGTGCCATCGGTGGTAATGAGTGTTTTGCCGATGTATTTCTTCAGATCAGGGAATTCTTCTGGCGACATGGTGATGCCCTTCTCGGCATTTAACACGACGATGCTGCCATCATAATCTTCAATGAACTGTGGGTTAACATCTTTACCGGACAGATCCGGGCTTGTGTCCATATGCGCCAGGAAGCCGACCACGGGGACGCCCTCGCGTTCGGTATTCGGCGGTAGGGTCGCTGTGACATACCCATATTGATCCACAGCGGCGTCTTCCAACCCAAGCGCCAAGAGCTCAACAACCAGGAGTTTTGCCAAATCGAGCTGTTTTTTTGTACTGGGATAGGAATCTGACTTATGAGCGGATTGGGTATCGATTTGAGTATAATGGATAAAGCGATCAATAACAGGGTGCATAGAGACCTCGTGAATGGTGAATTGTGAATGGTCGGGCTTGCCAGAATATTTTTCTCTGTTAGTTTGAGAAAAATTCCAATTAGAATTGTAACATAGGGATATGGTGAATGAGATGACTCAGGATGATTCTCCACCCATATGGAAAAAATAAAGGCTTTTCTGGGCGATGAGGCTTAATTGTCCTGATATTGATGGAGCAATTCGACTCATAGTTCTGAAATTTACTATCATTAAGTTGGATGATAACTACTCAGCCACTCTTCAGCAGCAGAATTGCCTGAGTAGTAACGTTGGATGTATTATATAACAAGCGGAATCGCAATTACATCTCTATAAAAGCATTGAGATCGGATTCGATCATAAAAATATCGTAAAGAGAGGATCGTATGTTTTTAACTAAGAGCCTTTTAAAAATTTCCTTTCTTTTAATCATCAGCGGTTTACTTTTACTGCAGGCTTGCCAACCGACTGATCATATTCTGACTCCTGATATTCCAACGCTTACCCTGGATGCGGCCTCAATTGCAGAGACCCCTGCGGATAAATCGGACACCAGCCCAGAATCAATTGAGGTCAAAGATGAGAGCCAACCTTCTAATGATCGTGTAATCAGTCCCTTACCACCAGACCCTCTCAAACAATTGATATTAACCAGTGATGGGTTCGAATTGGCGGGTACGTTTTACCCCGCAGCCTTTATGGATGCGCCCTTGGTGATCCTTTTGCATTGGGCGCCTGGCGACCAGACGGTGTGGGCTGCCATCGCCCCATGGCTTCAGAACCGGGGATTCCAATTCCCGTCCCTTGGGAGTGATCAATCTTGGTTAGATCCGAGTTGGTTTCCGCAGCTGTCGGATGAGGTCTCGTTTAATGTGTTAACCTTCACGTTCCGGGGGTGCGAAGGCGGATGTCGGCGTTTTGATCGCGAAGGCTGGCTATTAGATCTTGAAGCTGTGATAACCACTGTGACCGGGCTAAAGAATGTGGATCTCTCCCGCGTCGCGCTGATTGGGGGGAGCATCGGTGCGGATGGGGCTGCCTATGGCTGTCATCTTTACAATCAAGACTTTGGAGGATGTCAGGGGGCATTTTCTCTTTCCCCCGGTGGTTATTTGACCATCCCCTATCCTGAAGAAGTGACGAACCTGATGCACGACACCCCACCTACACCAGCCTGGTGCCTTTACAGCACTGGTGATACCGAATCAGCCATGGCTTGTGAGAAAGCTGTTGGGGACCATTACCGGGTAATTTCCTACACTGATCGAGCACACGGGTTGGCAATGATTGAACCTGATCGCCAACCGAACCCTCTCAATCTTATGTTAGAATTTCTCAACGACATTGGGTTGTGTGACGCTTGCCCGTGAACTTAAGAAGAATTGATGAAACTTTAAATGAAACAAGGACCAGAGCCAAAACAACGAACAAAGCATTGGTGTTTGAGCCTTGGGTTGATATTCCTGGTTGCCCTGGTTGTCCTGATTGTTTATTTGCTTATCAAGCCTGATCGGCAGGTATCTTCCCTCCCTAAGCGCCTGGATTACCAAATGACCTACCAGGTGATCAATACCTATCCCCATGATCCCGAAGCCTTTACCCAGGGGCTGATTTATCTGGATGCCTTCATTTATGAGAGCACTGGTCAGTATGGGGCGTCTTCATTGCGGAAAATCGTGTTGGAGACCGGTGAGGTGAAGCATCAGGTGGATCTTTTGCCGGAATATTTCGCCGAGGGGTTAACAGCCTGGGGAGAGTCGCTGGTGCAGTTAACCTGGCGTGAGCGGACTGGTTTTGTGTATAATCGGGCGGATTTTTCCCTGGAAGATCAGTTTGGCTACTCTACAGAAGGTTGGGGGATCACCCATGATGGGCAAAGGCTTATTCTGAGTGATGGCACAGCGAGGCTGTATTTTCTATCTCCCGAAACCTATCAAGTTTTGGGTTCTGTTACCGTTAAAAACCAGGGGGTCGAGGTTCAGCGTCTCAATGAGCTGGAATATATCCGGGGAGAAGTTTTCGCAAACATCTGGCAGACGGATTCCATAGTCCGGATTAATCCTGATACCGGACAGGTTTTGGGGTGGATTGACCTGGGCGGTATTTTACCGCGAGATGCACGTCAAGCGGACACGGATGTGCTAAACGGGATCGCTTATGACCCGGTGCAGGACCGATTGTTCATCACCGGGAAACGCTGGCCATTTATCTATGAGATCCGTTTGATCCCCCTCATCCCTGACGATTGATCCAAATTTCAGGTGCAAACAAAAAGGCGGCCTAAATTAACTTGGCCGCCTTTTGTTCCTATTGCTCTTAAATTTATTTGTTCTTGGATTTTCCTTCGATGACATTTTGCTTTGTGCCGCCTTTAATTTCAATCCGGCGAGGTTTGACTTCTTCCTTCTTGGGCAGATGGAGCACGAGCACGCCATTTTCAGTTTCTGCTTGAATGTTGTCTACGTCAACTGTACCGGGCATGGCAATCGTGCGGGAAAAAGTGCCATAGCAACGTTCTCGAAGATGATAGTGTCCTTCTTGGCCTTCCTCCTGGCGTTCTTCGCTAATTTCGCCCTTGATGGAGAGGTTGTTGTCGGTGTAGGTGATCTCAATATTATTGGGATCAATTCCAGCCACATCGGCTTTGACCACAAATTCCTCATCTTTTTCGATTACATCCAGGGGCATGCGCAGGTTCAAAGGCTCTCCAAAGCCGAGTTCAGTATCATACAGGTTGTTGAGCATGCGCTCCATTGCTCGGTTCCACGAAAGCATCTCACGGAAGGGATCACGTCGAATAATATTAGCCATCTTTTACCTCCATTTTTGAATTTTTGTCCTTATCCATTTATAAAGATAGATTTCTTTTGTATGAATCGCATCAAAGAAAAGTAAGCAAAATATTAAAATGGCTATTTATGAAATCGTTTTGGGTAGAATGTATGTTTAGCTTTTCTCAGTTTTAGATTTTCTCAACGACCCAGAAATGGGAAAGGCCCAAACAGCGAAAGGGCGTTTTCTCAAGCCATTGTAGAATCCCCCGAATGGTTTTTCCAAGCAGAGGTCTTCGGGCGATGATGTTGTCATAGGCCCCGAAAATGATCGTCCGTTGGATAATTTTCACTGGTTGATGTTTGAAGAGCTTTTGAAGATCTCTGCGTGAGTAAACATTGACATGGGGTGCGAACCTGTCTCGCCAGGCTCGGGGCAAGTAATTGACCAGGGGAATGTTGCCAAAGTGATACTTTCCACGCCAATAGACCCCGTGGGTTTCAAATGGATAGCCGCGATTCGGGCAAAATAATACCAGCCGACCGCCGGGTCGCAGGACGCGCAGGCTCTCCCGGATTACAGCCTGGTCGTCGATCACGTGTTCCAGTACCTCGTGGCTCAACACCAGGTCAAATGAATTTGAAGGAAAAGGCAACATCTCTCCTGCGGCGTTGACGACCCTGTCTTCAAGGATTTTTGCTGCGAGCAGGCGCTCAAACTCAATATCCAATCCAATCATGGCGTTAATGACTTTTCCCATGTGATCGAGATACATGCCAACACCACAGCCATTGACCAGGGCTCTGCCCGCGATTCGATCCCCCGCTGCCTCCAGGATCAGGTCAAGCCGACGGCGCTGACCATCCCGCCATACATATGACGGCTCACCGCGTAGGGCTGCTTTTTCCAAATTGCGAGATTGGGTCATTGATCACTCCGCTTCATTGCGATCTCGATCTTGCATGTAGGGCATCCAGGCGACAATCGTCGTGCCCTCTCCCGGTTCCGTTGTGATCTCCAGGTCACCGCCCACATTGCGAGCACGGCTTTGCATGTTGGAGATTCCATGTCCCAGTGTAAACTGGATTTGCCCCAGGTCAAATCCCAGACCGTTATCGTGTATTTCCATCAAAACGCGATCCTGTGTCGTCCACACCTTGACCTCAACTTTGGATGCCTGGGCGTGTTTAGCAATATTTGCGAGGGCTTCCTGGCAAATGTGAAATAAGGCAATCGCCTGTGAGTCAGGCAGGTCTTTCAGTTCATGACTGGGTCCGCTTAATGTGGTTTCTACCAGTGAATTGGCGCGAAACTCATTGATCAAACGCTGGATTCCATCCATCAGGTTATCTTCATACAACTGTCGCGGGCGCATGTCCATGATAAACGCCCGCAAATCACGTATGGTGCTATTGAGATCTTCGATGGACTGGTTGATGCGTTTGCGGGATCCTTCGGGTTCTTCGCCCAGCAATAGTCGGGCATGTTCCAGAGTTAATCCCACAGCATAAATCGATTGAATGATTCCATCGTGGAGGTCCATCCCAATCCGTTCGCGTTCTTCCAGTATGGCTAAACGTCGCCCCTGGAGGTTAACGTTCACATTCTCAATAGTAGTGCCCACCCAGGAGGCGATCGAAGATAACAATTGCTGGTCCATGGGGTCCAAGAGTTTTTCTTGATGGATGGCAATGCTCAGTACCCCCAGTACCTCGCTCCGACTGGTGAGCGGAAAACAGGCAATTTGGTGAATGCCCGCTGCTAATAGCCCTTTGTTTTGCAGATATGGGTCTGCTTCATAGGGCAGGTTGACCAAAACCTGCTGCCCTGACTGAGCCGTTTGCCCAATTAAAGATTCCTTCAGGGTGAAGCGATCCTGCTTCCAAATTGATTGGGGGGTCTCGCCTTGATGCAATACTTTATGGAGGGAATGATGGCCATCTTCACTCAGGTAGATCTCGCCCACGGTTACATTAAAATAATCCATCACACGATTAAGTGCGGTTTCAAGCAACGTATCCAATTCTGTGATTGCGGTGAGGGCTGAAGCCAGATTGTTAAGCAGAGCCAGGTCCTGGTTGCGGCGGGTCAGGGTGTGATCTCTTTCACGCAGCTTGTGATATGAACGAGCGTTGGAGATGGCGGCAGCTGCATAAGCAGCCAAAGTTTCGATCACCTGTTCGTCGTCCGCGCTGAAAGAGGCCTCATTGATCTTGTCGGTGAGATATAGTTGCCCGAGGCGGCGATCACCTGAACGGATGGGTACGCCCAGTAGAGATGTCGTGCGGGGGCGGTTTGGCGTGGCGCCCTCATGCTGGGGTTCTTTTTGAGTGTAATCGATCCGGATAGCTCTTTCTGTTTCGGTGATCAGGTTCATTAACCCCAGACCCAGAGAGGGAGATCTCATTTTCTCAAGCTTTTCCCCATCCAATCCCACACTGACGAAATCAATGATTTGACCATCATCGTCGAGCAGTCCAACAGCTGCACAAGATGCGTTGACCTGTTCGCAAGCAAGCCGTGCGATATTTTCCAGTAAGGAGTCGACGGAGATATCCTGAACAAGCTCCAGGCTGGATTGGTGTAAGGCTGCCAGCCGCTCCTCGAGATGTTTGGTCGCTGTCTTATTTTCTGTCATCGCTGGGTAATTTTACCCCAAAGAGACTATTCTGTTTGTGACCCTTTCGGCAGCGATCACCAGATGGGTTTGTCACGATGCATATCACAAAGCATGTGCTTAATTTGATAGCTTTTGGGAGGGCTTATCCGGTATATATTAACCGTTGAATACCTGGTGATATTCTTTGATTGAGCCCAGGGCTTGTCACGGGTATGATCTATAATGATTGATAAAAAGGAGCAGAATTTAGATGCCTTCTGTTTCAGATGAAAACAAGAAATTCTACGATCTTACCCGCCAGGGGCGTTTAGCGCTTCTAGGGAAAGAAACCGATCTTTCGGAAGCGGAGATCGCCGTCTTGAGCGGTGAAAAGGGGTTTTCTGGGGAGGAAGCGGATCACATGATTGAGAATGTGATCGGCACTTACAGCCTGCCGCTGGGGATTGCCAGGCATTTTAAAGTAAATGGGCGCGAGGTTCCCATACCGATGGCTGTTGAAGAGCCGTCCGTTGTGGCTGGGGCGTCTTTTATGGCGAAATTGGCCTTGAACACGGGGGGTTTCTTTGCGCATTGCACACCGCCCGAAATGATCGGTCAGATGCAGGTTCTCGGTCTGGAAGATATTGAGGCAGCGCGACTCAAACTGCTGGCGGGAAAGGAAGTTTTGCTGGGGGAAGCAGCCGCGGTGGATCCGATTTTGATGAAACTGGGCGGCGGACCCAAGGACCTGGAAGTGCGTTTGATCGAAGAATCCCCCATTGGTCCCTTTCTTGTGGTGCATCTGATTTACGATGTGCGGGATGCGATGGGGGCCAACGCGGTCAATACGGCTGTCGAACGATTGGCACCACGGGTGGAACAACTTACTGGCGGGCGGGTGCTCTTGAGAATCCTGTCAAATTTGGCTGATCGACGCCTGGCTCATGCCAGCGTGACCATCCGTACCCAAGACCTGGCTTTTGAGGCCTTCTCTGGTAAGGAGGTGCGGGATGGGATCATTGCTGCCTGGGCTTTTGCTGTAGCGGATCCTTATCGCGCCGCAACCCATAATAAGGGCATTATGAATGGTGTGGACCCCATTGTGATTGCGACTGGCAATGACTGGCGGGCGATTGAAGCTGGTGCGCATGCTTATGCTGCCCGTGGTGGACAATATCGGAGTTTATCTACCTGGGGGAAGGATTTGGATGGCAATTTGGTCGGTTCACTGGAAATGCCGATGGCTGTTGGCACGGTGGGTGGGGCGACTCAGGTACACCCAGGAGCCCGGGCAAACCTCAAGTTGATGGGAGTAAAAACCGCATCGGAATTGGCGGAGATCATTGTTTCTGTAGGATTAGCCCAAAACCTGGCCGCATTAAGGGCTTTGGCCACAGAGGGAATCCAGCGCGGTCATATGAGCCTCCACGCCCGACAGGTGGCCATTGCTGCTGGCGCGCAGGGCTCACAGATAGATAGGCTAGCACAACGCCTGGTGGCCGATCGGGTTGTTCGGATTGATCATGCCAGGGAGATATTAGAAGGAATGGAGTGAATAGTCAATGAGCGAACAATTGCATGAAGGGTGGATCAACAAGCCTGCCCGATCGGTGGGCATTGTAGGGTATGGTGCCTATGTGCCGCGCTATCGCCTGCCTGGCACCGAGATCTCTCGCATCTGGAAGGGCGAGCCAACCCCTGGTCCAATCAAAGAAAAGGCAGTGGCTGGGTTGGACGAGGATGTGATTACGATGTCGATCGAGGCCGCACGGAATGCCTTGGCTCGCGCTGGGATTGATGCCCAGCTTTTACGGGCGGTATGGGTGGGTTCTGAGTCCCATCCCTATGCGGTTAAACCCTCTGGCACCGTTGTGGCTGAAGCGATTGGTGCGTCACCCCACATCCAGGCAGGGGATTGGGAATTTGCCTGTAAAGCTGGGACGGAAGCCTTTGTGGCTGGTATGGGCCTGGTCGGTTCCCAAATGGGGGATTATGCCCTGGCAATTGGGGTGGATACTGCCCAGAGTAAGCCGGGGGACGCGTTGGAGTATACGGCTGCGTCTGGCGGGGCGGCATTCATCATCGGCCCAGCCGGGGGAGCTCTGGCAACGATCGATGCCCAATATTCTTACGTCACCGACACCCCGGATTTTTGGCGACGCGCTCACCAAATCTATCCTGAACATGGACAGCGTTTCACCGGTGAACCTGCTTATTTTCATCATATTTTCTCTGCAGCCAGCACTTTGATGCAGGGGACAGGGTTGAATCCGGAGGACTTTGCGTATGCGATCTTCCACCAGCCCAATGAGAAATTTCCCTCCCAGGTAGCCAAACAGCTTGGGTTTAAATCCGATCAAATCGCGCCGGGTCTGCTCTCACCCCTGATCGGGAATACCTATGCCGGTTCTTCTCTCTTAGGGTTGACAGCAGTGTTGGATGTGGCTTCACCAGGTGATCGCATCCTGCTTACATCGTATGGTTCTGGAGCTGGATCTGATGCTTTCATCTTTACTGTCCAGGAGGCGCTCTTGGCACAGCGAGATGCAGCCTTGAGCACCCAGGATTATATCAACCGGCGAACAGAGATTGATTATGCCACCTATGTTCGCTTCCGCAGTAAACTGGCGATGAGGTAGGGGTGAACATGGATAGAACAAGCTCAAAAGTGATTGTTGCTGGGATCGGCCAGACGGCCGTTGGGGAGCATTGGGCCATTTCGTTGCGATCACTTGCTGCTGAAGCCATTTTAGGGGCGCTCAAAGATGCAGCTGGTCTTCGACCTGAAGTCATGTATATCGGGAACATGCTGGCTGTATCCGCCTCTCACCAGGCCAATTTGGGAGCCTTAATAGCAGAGGATGTGGGGCTGATCGGTGTGGAGGGGGTAACGGTGGAAGCAGGGGATGCATCCGGTGGGGCCGCATTGCGGATGGCTTACCTTGCTGTGCTTTCGGGCGCTGTGGATGTTGCCATGGCGGTCGGTGTTGAGAAATTCACGGATGTGGTCGGGTCAGAGTCGGAGTCATTTGTATCACAAATGCTGGATGCGGATTTTGAAGCGACAGAAGGGTTGACGCCGACCAGCCTGGCAGGGCTTCTTTTCAGACGCTATTTGCTGGAGTACGGCGTGGATCATCTGGATTTTGCTGGATTCCCAGAGGTAGCCCATGCCAACAGCGCCACCAATCCCTACGCCATCTTCCAGAATTTACTTCCAACAGGAGTTTATCAAAAACAGGCTTCTAAAAGTGATCGGGCATTGACCCTATTTGACCTGGCACCCTATGCGGATGGTGCGGCTGCCGTGGTACTGGCAAGGGAGGATGTCCTTCCCCGGGATTGGCGCCATGTGCCTGTGCGTTTGATCGGGTCCAGCCTGGTGACGGACACCGTTTCGATTCATGACCGACCCTCCCCTCTGGTATGGGATGCTGCCCGGCTGTCTGTCGAGCGTGCTTGCCGCAATGCGGGGATTTTACCAAAGGACGTGGACTTTTTTGAATATCACGATGCCACCTCGCTCCACGCGGCGATCTCGTTAGAATCAGCCGGCTATGCTTCCTTGGGGCAGGGTTGGATGCTGGCTAAACCAGAGATCATTGGCCTGGAGGGGCAACTCCCTGTGGCGACCTTTGGGGGGCTGAAAGCCCGGGGACATCCCATCGGAGCGACGGGGGTGTACCAGGCGGTTGAGGCGACGCTGCAATTGCGTGGAAACGCAGGTAAAAACCAGGTCCAAAACGCAAAAATTGGGTTGATCCAAAACCTGGGCGGAATGGCGGCGACCGCTGTCACTCATGTACTGGCGCGGTAACCCTTTGTGGAAGTCAGGGGGTGTTGAAAAGCTATCTGACGATTTAATGTTACAATCGTAACTACTCAGCCTGCACCCACTCTTCAGCAGTAGGATTGCCTGAGTAGTAACTTACAATCAAAATTTGATAGCGGACGATTAATTGGAGCACATCTATGAAAATCTTGATCACGGGCGGTGCAGGTTATATCGGCAGCACGATTTGTTCTGCCCTCAAAGATCACGGTCATACCCCGATCATCCTTGATTCGCTTGTTACGGGGCGGGTGGAATTTACCCGACAACACATTTTTTATCATGGGGATATTGGCGATAAAGATACCGTAAGAGATATCTTTGAAGATCATCCGGATATTTTTGCCACCATTCACTGTGCTGCCTTGATCGTTGTGCCAGAATCGGTGGCGAAACCTTATGAGTATTACCGGGAGAATGTGGTCAAGTCCATGCATTTCTTCTATCAGCTGGCGGAGCTTGGATTCCCCAGGCTTGTGTTCAGTTCATCAGCCGCAATTTATGATGTTGTGCCGGGGTTTATGGTCACAGAGGACTCACCGATCAAGCCCAACAGCCCTTACTCCCGCACAAAATACATGATGGAGATGGTCCTGCGTGATTTCACCCAGGCTTATGGTCTCAAAGGCATTGCGCTCAGATATTTCAATCCTATTGGTGCGGATCCCCAGCTGCGCTCCGGGATGCACATCAAAGATCCCACCCACATCCTCGGTTTGCTGGTAAAAGTGGCGCGTGGGGAAGCGCCTGCTTTCCATATCACCGGTACAGATTGGCCGACGCGTGACGGCACAGGCATCAGGGATTACATCCACGTTTGGGAGCTCGCCACAGCCCATGTTAAAGCTGTCGAAAAATTTGACCAGGTGATCGCGCAGGATGCGGACTCGCAAGTGCCCTATGTGGTGATCAACCTGGGCACGGGCAGGGGTGTGACGGTGCGTGAGATGGTGGATGCTTTTGAAAAGGTCTATGGGCGACCAATAGACAAGATAGAAGTTCAGCGCCGTCCCGGGGACGTGGCAGGTGCTTTCGCTAATGCGAATAAGGCACGAGACCTCCTGGATTGGGTAGCTGAAAAGCCCATTGAGAAGGGGATCGAGGATGCGCTCAGGTGGGCGGAAGTCAGGGACCAGGTGCTGGATTAAGAAGAGGATAAATTTACTTAGCAGATCAACCGGTTATATTTATCCGTTAAATAAAAATAGGAAAATCTCTGGATAAAGGCTTTACGCCAGATAATTTGGATTTCCTATTTTAAAAAATCCATCGATGAAGAAGATTATTGATTTGATGGCAGTGCTTTGCTTACCGATCACCTAATCCAGTTTCTCCAGCGGTTCTGGTACCTGACCAAAAATGATCTCCGGTTTTCCTTGCGCTGTTGACCATTGACAGGCGTTGATAATGACGCGCTGAACATTTTGATCCTGATAAATGGGATAGGTTTCGTGACCGGGGGCAAAATAGAAGATTCTGCCCAAGCCACGCTGCCAGCAGCAGCCGCTGCGGAAGACATCGCCGCCAGCAAACCAGCTGATGAAGACCAGGACATCCGGTTCGGGGATGTCAAAGAATTCCCCATACATTTCCGCATGCGGAAGTTCAAAGTATTGCCCAACGCCCTCGGCAATCGGGTGCCCTTTGGCGACTGTCCAAACGCGCTCCTTCTCACCAATCTCCCGCCAGCGGAGATTGCAGGTTGTGCCCATCACGCGTTTGAATATTTTGGAGAAGTGACCGGAGTGTAAAACGATCAAGCCCATCCCTTCCAGGATGCGTTTCTGAACCCTGTCAACAATGGCATCTTCTACCTCATGATGCGCCATGTGTCCCCACCAGATCAAAACATCGGTTTGGTTCAGGAGGTCATCGGTCAACCCGTGTTCGGGTTCATCCAGTGTGGCTGTTTGCGCGGGAAATCCAGCTTCCTTCAGGAATGCTGCAATCGTGTTGTGAATCCCATCCGGATAGACCTTTCGAACCCTTTCATCGCTTTTCTCATGGCGGTATTCATTCCATACCGTTACCCTCGGTTTCTCTTTCATATGTTCTCCTTTGTGGATCATTGATTGATTTTGACAACACGACCGCCCTCTGCTGCCGAGAGGCAAATCGCATCATAGAGCCGGATCATGCGCAATCCAACTTCAGGTGGGCTGGGATTGGGGATTTGACCCTTTCGGACTTTGAGAAAGGTTTCCCAAACGCTGGAGGACGGTGGAAAGGGGACCTCCTCGACTTCTTCCTCCTCGGATTTTTGGATCTGAAGGGTCTTCCCCCAGGCGCCGGTGGTCAGGATAGCGTCCTGGCAGAAGACTTTGATGACTGAATTGCAAGACGGAATGGTCTCTCCGCAGCCATGCAGGGTGACAAAGGCGCCTGATTTTAGTTTAGCAATCGCCACTGAGAGGGTTTCAACCGGTCGACCGTGTCGATCCATCCAGGCGGCGACTTCCACAAAATCCTGGTTGACCAGGTCTGCAACGGTGTTGAGCATGTGGGCACCCGTATCGAAGATAAATCCTCCGCCTGAAAGGGTGGGTTCCTGGCGCCAGGTGCCCGCGGTGTTCGGTCCCCAATTCTGCCAAACGGTGGCGCTGACAGAGAGCAAGTCGCCGTATAATCCCTTTCTAATACCATCTGAAGCCAGTCGGATCAGTGGTGAGAGGCTACCTTGAAAAGCGATGACCAATGTCTTGCCTGCGTGGTCCCGTGCTTCGATCAGGCTCAGCGCCTCCTGGGTGTTGACTACCATTGGCTTTTCCAGCAAGACATCCAGGCCAGCTTCCAAGGCTGCTACAGTATGATCATGGTGTGAGGCGTGTGGTGTGGCGATCAAAACCGCATCCAGGTCAAATGTTTTTAGGAATTTATCGATATTTGGCTCATTGGGTGGCATTTTGCGTCCAACGGCCTTAAATTCGGAGGCGAATTGGACAATGGCATCCTGTGAAGGCTCGCATAACGCGACGATTTTGGTGTTTTTGTCCAGGAACATATTGCGAACATGGTGTCGGCCGATTCCGCCGCAACCAATGATCCCGGTCCGAATGGTTGTTGGTGACATAAGGCTCCTTGTTAAATTTGCGATTGGATCAAAAATACCCTCTCATTTTACACCAGGATCGAAAATTTTTTCAGATTTCCAGTGTTTTCTGGATAATCGCTTGTTGTGTGAATTTATTCGCAGTAGACCTAAAATTACCACGAAGAAGGAATATTTTTTCCCGATGTTCTATGATCTCTGAATTTTTTAATTGAATTGTGAAACAATCCCAATCTAAATGATACTAATTATATCTTATTGGGTATAATCTTTCCCTAAAGCAGCAGGCACAAATCACCACAACACCTGCATGTTATAATGATTGGGCTTTAACAAATCATCAAAGGATGACCTGCTACGATGTTGTTCAATCTAACCCTCCCGATGCTCATATCTCGGATTATAACCTTGCTCCTGGCGTTCACCTTCCACGAATTCGCCCATGCGGCTACCGCCAATGCCCTCGGCGATTCCACACCTAAAAATAACGGACGCCTGACGCTTAATCCTTTAGCACATTTGGACCCGATGGGCACGCTGACGTTATTGGTGGCGGGTTTTGGCTGGGCAAAACCGGTGCCTGTGAACCCCTACGCTGTGCGTCGGAAGACCTCGGCGGGGATGATGCTGGTTTCTTTAGCGGGTCCGGCAACCAACCTGTTGTTGGGTGTGCTGGCAGCCCTCCCACTGCGCTTTAATTGGGTGCCGTTGACGCCGAGCACCAACGCCTTTCTCCCTTCCTGGGGAAGCTTCTTGCTGGAGTTCCTGACGATCAACCTGGCATTGTTCTTATTCAACCTGATCCCCCTGGCCCCCCTCGATGGTGAAAAGGTGATGACTTTTTTCCTGCCAGATCATTGGGCTGATTTTTTTGATCGCATCCGACCTTACAGTCCATTCATCCTCCTGGCAATCCTTTTTGTCCTGCCGATGTTTGGTTTGGATCTGATCAATATCATCATCCGCCAGCCTTTAAATAGCCTGGCTTTGTTCTTAATTGGAAGGAGATAAGATGACCTTTCAGGCAGCGATTGTAGGCTTGAATAAAATTAGCGCTTCGATCGGATTGGCATTGGCGGCCTATCCCCAGAGTCTTACCTGCGTGGGTTATGATGAAGATCCCGGCGTTGCTAATACGGCTGAAAAACGGGGTGCAGTTACCAAGAGCTATCTTGCATTGCCGCGTTGTGTCAGTCAGAGCAAAGTGATCATCCTGGCCTGTCCCCTGGATGAGGTTCGGCAGAACTTGTCCATCATTGCCGATCACGCCCCGCAAGGTGCTGTGGTGATCGATACTTCCCCTAACAAGACGGTGGTCGAAGCCTGGGCCAGGGAGATCTTGCCTGAAAAGATCTACTTCACCGGCTGGACACTGGCGCAGAATCCAGAGCAATTGCACAGCTACGGGCTGGGGGTTGATGCTGCCAGGGGGGATCTGTTTGAGAACAGCCTGATCGGTGTTAATCTCCCACCTGGTGCCCCTGGTGAGGTATTGGACCTGAGCAGTAATCTGGTGACGATGTTGAATGCCAAACCCTATTTTGTGGACTCAGTTGAGGCGGACGGTTTGATCGCTATGGGGTACGAGCTGCCCAGGGCAGCCGCCCTGGCTCTGCTATTGGCCACCGTTGATTCCCCAGGCTGGCTTGAAGGCCGTAAGTTGGCTGGGTCAGATTACGCGCATGGCACCCTCCCGGTCCTCAGCGTGGGTGAACGGGAAGAGCTTGGCTTGAGTATGCGTCTGAACCGTGATAACACCATCCGCTTGATCAATGACCTGATCGATGCTTTACAAACCGTCCAAGGGTACCTGGCGGCAGAAAACGATCAAGGGTTAAGCAAAGCGATCGAACATGCCATCGAAGCGCGCATGCTTTGGCTGGCGCAGCGCAAGCGGTTGTCATGGGATGAAATCAGGCAACCGGATCAGTCATGGCGACAGCCTTTGCTTGGGCGATGGTTAGATTCAAGGCTGAAAAAGGGCAAGCCAGGAGAAGATTAGTGGCGTATTATTGTTATATGGTGCGCTGTGCCAATCATGCTTTTTATACTGGGTGGACGACTGATCCCCTCCGCAGGGTGAAGGAACATAATGCTGGGCGGGGGGCACGCTATACCCGGATGAACGGCCCGGTTGAGCTGGTCTATGTGGAGGAGGTTGAAGATCACACGACGGCGTTGAAGCGTGAAGCAGAGATCAAGCGCCTGAGGCATGCCAAAAAGGCTGCACTGGTAGCGGAGCAACCTTTTCCAGTGGGGTATTGACAGGAATAATCACACGGTTTGAAATTGGTTCCGAATAAAATATTTGTGATCTACTTCAAAGCTGACCATAGACTGGTCATGCTTCACTTGCTGTGAGATGGTTAAGAATGTCATTTAAGTCGCTTGCCAACCGCACGAGACCCACGACAAGTCATGTTGTTGGGTGATAAAAGTGATTATTTTAACCTGGATGATGTAAACAGCAGCAGCGCTACCCCAAACACGCTCACAATGATCAAGCCAATCCCAATCCAAAGGGTGTCCCCGCTGAAAATGTTGGCAAGGAAAGTCCCTGTTGGCTTGGATTCCTCGGTAGGGGTTGGCATCACCCGGGTTGGCGTTGGGAGGAGCCTTTCAGTGGGGGTCTGGGACGGTGTCCGGGTGGGCTCTTCCTCAGTTGCGAGCGTACTGGTCGTGGTTACTTGCGCAATTTCCGGATTACCTGGCACGATGATCAACTCCTGGTCGACTTGGAGAGGCGTGTCTTCTGTCAAGTTATTTTGTGCCAGCAAATCTGCCATGGCGATGTCGTATGCGTCAGCGATCGCCCACAGGGATTGCCCAAATTGGACGATGTGGATCACAGCACCGTCCGGCTTGGGTGTGGACTTGGTGACCGGTTGAATCAAGGGCACCAGCGTAGCGGTTGGCTTACTGGGTGTTGCGGTTGGTCCGCTGGTAGGAGCAGTTGTGTCACCGGGGGTCAGGGTAGGTTGGGCAGGTGTGCCGCTGACATGCCCAAAATCCACCACATAGACCGTCATACCCTGAGTATCCAGGGCAACGCCCGCGCCGAATTCGTTATGCCATGTGGTGAGCATATTATCCATATGGGCAGCGTCATTCCAGCTGATGTAGATGCAATCGCTCACGGTGAGACCGGGGCCACGCGCCCAATTTTCTGTTACCCAAACTTGCGCACCTTCGCCATACCCCGCCGCGACCGCCCGGTCATAAGAGGAACTACCGCCCTCACCGGTGTGTCCGCCTGGATTCCCCGCTGCAATCCAGTTGGCATGGTACTGGGCAGCTTGCATCAAATAACTGTTGACGGATAAAGGCGCCAGCCCATTGGCTGCCCGCAGGGCATTGATTGCCTGGTGCATCTCGTCCGGCGTCCCTGACTGTGCCTGCGTGGGTTGGGGGATAGCAAAAATCAGCGCGAGAAGGCTTAGAAGGGGGAGGATTGCCAGGACAGTTAGTTTTCGAAGGTTTTTCATCAGGTTTGGAGCGGGTGATCGCTTTAAGGTACACCAATAAGGTTTTCGAACAGCTGGATTCTACTTGCTAAACAAAAATAATTCAAACGCTACTGTCATTTTAAGCTCATTCTTTGTGCACCTTTGATGATTGTTTGACCACAATCTTATCACAAGGAACTACCTGACCGACCTGCCAGGCAGGTTGATTTCTGGCTTTGGCATCCGTTAAGAAGGCTTATAATATTACTTCCAATACACCCAACAATAAACCGCCGCTGGTTTGCGGATCAAACAGCAGCATTTGAAATTCCTCGGGAATCTGAGGGTAAAATTGAATACCGGCGCTGTAATCAAAGGCACTATCAGGGGATAGCCAAGCCGATGCATGTTTTTTCCCCAGGCGATGAAGAGGATTTCCTCAAAAGAAAGACGCAGCATCTGCGCCAGCGCTTTCGCGTTGAGCTTAGGTGCTCAACTGGAGTTACTTGAGAGTGTTGTCAGATGCACTTGTCGCCCAGAACTCCCTTTTTCTGTCATATGGTCAATCCTGGTTCAAACGAGAAGACAACAGAATATTATGGATTGATGGCGCCCTGGATCAGGCTTTCATCGATCAACCCGATCTGCACG